>PKER01000198.1 GCA_002919115.1 bacterium | reverse complement strand
GCTCGCGCCCGTCCTCGTGCTCGTCCTCGTGCTCGTCCTCGTGCTCGTCCTCGTGCTCGTCCTCGTGCTCGTGCCGGTGCTCGTGCTCGTACCGGTGCTCGTGCTCGCGCCCGCCCTCGTCCTCGTCGTCCTCGTGCTCGCGCCCGCCCTCGTCCTCGTCCTCGTCCTCGTCCTCGTGCCGGCGCTCGTCCTCGCGCCCGTGCTCGTGCCGGTGCTCGTCCTCGCGGCCGTGCTCGTGCCGGTGCTCGTGCTCGTGCCCGTGCCGGTGCTCGTGCTCGTGCCCGCGCCCGTGCCCGTCCTCGTCCCGTCAGCGCGCGAACCGCGCGGGATCCGGCCGCGGATACCCCATCCTCTCCGTCCAGCCCGGCATCCCGCTTCGCCCGGCGCGCCGAACGATCTGCGTCCCCTCCACGCCGACCCCCTGGATCACCGAGAGATACTCGTCCGCGGTGTACTCGCCGTGCGTATCGCCCTCGGGCGGCACGTAGCCCTCGGGCGCTTGCCCCCCGGTGCCCACCCGCCAGATCTGCGTCGTCGGCGGGTACACGTCCTCCGAGCGCGTGCGCACCGCCTGGTTCCTCGCGACGTCGCGCACGATCCGCCACCGCGTGACGCGGAAGCCCGGCACGCCGCGCTGCCGCAGCACGCGGACCCCGCGCGGGAGCGACGGATCCTGGACCTCGCGCCGAGGGCCGGAGACCTCCGGGTCTTCAGTCGACCGCCGTTCGAAAGAGCGCGGTGCAGCCTTTGTTGCCCTCGGCGCCCCTCATCCTCCTAGCGCTCTGCGCACGCGGCCGGCGCCGGCGTCGCAGGGAGGGGCTCCACGCTCGATAGACATCGAAGTCAAGCCGAACGTGGCCAACGCACCCGGTCCCGGAGACGAGACGTACGAGAGTGTTTCCGGGGGGGGGAGCGGAAGAGCGGCGCCAGACCGCGCCCGAGCCCCTCCCAAGCGGCCGGAGTCGATCGGCGCGTTCGACGGCGTCGGCGTAGATCGACGAGAGCCCCGAGGACGTTGGGGCGCGCCCGTCGAACGCGATCCCCGGCTCCCGGCGCCCGGCGCGGTCCTCGAGCGCGCGACCGGGGCGTGAAGCACGAGGTCACCGTGCCGGGCGGCCAGGCTCACGGCAGCGCCGCGGAGCGCGGGAAACGGCGGACTGTTTGCCGATCGGCGGCCACCTCCGCCGATCGAGCGGCGTAAGTGTGCGAGATCACATGAGCGCGTTTCCGGCGTGAGGCGTGCTGAGGGCGCCCGCACGTGCGGGCAGCAGCGAGTGAGCGCGGGCCATGAGCGCGGCCGTGCAGACGTGCGCGACGCGGGCGGATGGCTACGCCCGGCGCGAGCCGGAGGCGACGCTGCTCTATCGGCTCGTTCGCGAGCACTGGCCGCTGTTTCTGGAGCGCGCCGAGGCACATGGCGGGCTGCCGCGCTTCGTCGTGCGCGACTTCGAAGAGTATCTGCGCTGCGGCGTGCTCGAGCACGGCCTCGTGCACCTGGCGTGCAGCCGTTGCGGTCACGCGATGGTCGTCGGCTTCTCGTGCAAGCGCCGGGGCTTTTGTCCCTCGTGCCTCGGCCGCCGGATGGCCGACATCGCCGCTCACCTGGTCGACGAGGTGTTGCCCGAGGTGCCCGTCCGCCAATGGGTCTGCTCTCTGCCGTGGGCGATGCGCTCGATGCTCGCGTTCGACCGCGCTCTGTGCGCCGAGGTGCTCGCCGTCTTCATCGGCGCGCTGAGCCGCTCGCTGCGTTGGCGAGCCAAGCGCACGCTGGGTTTGCGAAGCGTCGAGGACGCGCTCGTCGGCGCCGTCACGGTGATCCAACGCAGTGACGGCGCGCTCCGGGTCAATCCCCACTTCCACACCATCGCGCTCGACGGCGTGTACGTCCGGGACGAACAGGGCGAGCTCGTGTTCCACCCCTTGCCGGCGCCGAGCGCCGAGGAAATCGCGCTCGTCGCCGGTCGCACCCACGCGGGGATCGCGGCGGTGCTCGAGCGTCACGGCCGCTCGCTCCATGGCTCGGACGATGCGGCGGAGGAGACCGCCTCAGAGCAGCCGGTCCTCGCCTCTTGTTACGCCGCCTCGGCGGGCGACCTGCAGCTGCTCGGCGCGGCGCCGGGACAGAAGACGGCCAAGCTCATTCAGCCGGTACGCCTCGTGTCCTCGTCGAGCGAGCCGCTGGCCGAGGTGGGTGGGGTCAACGTGCATGCCAAGGTCGCGTTCGATGGCCGTGACCGTCAGCGCCTCGAGCGCCTCTGCCGCTACCTCGCGCGGCCGCCGCTCGCCCAAGAGCGCCTCGCGCTCCACCCCGACGGCCGCGTACGCCTCGGCTTCAAGGCCGCGTGGAAGGACGGCACTCACGCCGTCCTGCTCGACCCCCTGGACTTCATCGCGAGGCTCGCTGCCCTCGTTCCACCGCCCCGATTTCACATGGTCCGCTACCACGGCGTGCTCGCCGCCCACGCCGCCGTGCGCGCCGAGGTCGTCCCCGGCCGCGAGCCCCCGAGCCCTCCGCCGCAGCTGCCCTTGTTCGAGGCGAGGGAGGCCCCGCTCGAGCCTCCGCCTCCCTCGCGCCATCCATGGGCCTGGCTCCTGCGACGCGTCTTCGCCGTCGAGGTCTCCGTCTGCCCGCGCGAGGGCTGCGAAGGTCGCATGCGCGTCGTCGAGATCGCCATCAAGCCCGACGACGTCGCGCGCGCCCTCGAGGGCCAGCCCCCGCGAGCGCGACCGCCGCCGAATCCCAAAGTCTCCGCCGGACAGCTGAAGCTCGCGTTCGCCTGAGCTCTCCGACGGGCGCGGCGACGCACCGCTCCGTCCGCAGGGCGGCGAGATCGTGCGAGTCGGCGCGACCGGGCAGCGAGAGCGGACATCTCTGCGCGATGCGAGGGTTCATGACGCCGCCCCCAGGTTCCCGCCTTGCCTTCCGCGCCCGCCACGGACACCATTTTCCCAGATCGCATGTCCTATGCGCCGCGTGCCGGCACGGTTCCGGCTCGGTCGACGAAGCGAACCGAGCGGTCGAACCGAACCAGATCGCGCCCGACGCCATCGAGGGCCCGCCACACGCTCGGTCCGCGGCCGCCGAGCTCCGCCTACGAACCCCCGGCTGCAACCACCATGCAATTGTTCTGCGAGGTTGTTCTGCTAGCATCGACGCTTCGCGATCAGGGAGCACTCGCGTGAGCCGAATCGAGCACGTCCGCACCGTTTGCGCGACCGCACGCAGCAGCCTTTTCACCCTTCTTCTTCTCCTTCTGCCGGCAGCGCGTGTCCACGCGCAGGCGCCCGATGACGCCGAGCCGGGCAGCGACGCAGCCGAGAGCCCCGGCGAGGGCCGCGAGGCGGTGATGGACGTCGAGCGAGACAGCGCCGACGACGAAGAAGCGCGCATGCACTTCGATCTCGGCCGGCGCTACTACGACACCGGCCGCTTCGCCGAAGCCGCCGCCGAGTTCCGGGAGGCGTACCGGCTGAGCCAACGCCCGCCGCTCCTCTACAACCTCTTTTTGGCGCTCCGCGAGGACGGAGACTTCGACGGCGCGATCGAGGCGCTCGAGCTTTACCTGCAAACCGTGACCGACCCGGACGAGCGGATCCGGATCGAGGCACGCCTCGCGAGCGTGCGTCGCGCCCGCGACCGCATGCAGCTCGCGACAGCCCCCGCCGCGCCACCTCCTCCTGCGCCCGCCCGCGACGGCACGCTGACGGCGCTCGGCATCACGCTCGCGAGCGTCGGCGGGGCTCTGCTCCTCGGCAGCGCCGTCACCGGCGCACTCGCGCTCGACCGAAATGCGACGCTCGACTCGATGTGCACGGGGTCCGTCGACTGCGACAGCGGCTTCGAGTCGATTCAGTCGGAGGGTTTCACGCTCGCAGTCACCACCGACGTGCTCTGGATCACCGGTGCGGTCGCGCTCGCGAGCGGCCTCGTGACCCTTCTCGCCGACGCGCTCGGCGGAGGAGGTGGAGGCGAGGACTCGCCTGCGGCACGGGCCGCGCTCGGGTGCAGCGGGGATGGCTGCGGGGTCGTCGTGGAGGCGAGGTACTGATGGCACCCTACGAACTCGCACGCCGCACCGGTCCGGCCGGGCTTGCGCTCCTGCTTGCAGGCTGTGTTGCGCTCACCGATTTCGATCGCCGCGGCAAGTCGGACGCCGGGCAGAGCGACGCGGGGGCGCCGGAGCCCGACGCGCATCTGCGCGACGCGCACGTGCCCGACGATTCGGGCACGGACGCCGGCCCCAATCTCTGCGAAGGCGTCGTCTGTCACGAATCCGCCTGCAGCACCGCGACGTGCGATCCGGCAACCGGAGCGTGCATCACGCGCAACGAAGGCGGCGCGTGCGATGATGAATCGATCTGCTCGTGGAACGACGAGTGCGGCAACGGAGAGTGCGCGGGCATCGTGACCGACTGCGATCCCGGTACGCTCACGTTCGCCGCCGCGGGGGGCACGCCGTCGACCGGTGGCCCGGCGAGCAGCCGCGCGAACGCGCGCGACGTCCACTGCCCGGATGGCGAGGTGATCATCGGGGCGCGCCTCGGCGCGGTACCGGCGTCCGCGACCGCCTACGCGCATCAAATCTCCCAGCTCGAGTTCACGTGCGGCCGCGTCGAAGCCGTGGAGACGGGCGTCGGCTGGGTCCTGCAGATCACGCCCTCCTCGGTCTTGCCGCGGCGCGGAAAGTACGGTCGCGCCTCGACCGGCCCCGAGCAGAGCATCCAGTGCCCGCCCGGACAGGTCGTGACGGGCCACGAGATCGGACAGACCGGCCCCAACCACGTCGCGGAGCTGACGCTGCGCTGCGCGCCGCTCGCGCTGCACACCGACGCCCGGCAAGGCTTCTCGGTCGTCGTTGGCGACACCAACCCGGCCGACCGTGCCGGCGCGCCGGCGGAGGTCATCACGACGCGCACCGGCGCCGTGGATTGTCCCGCGGGCTCGGTCGCACGCGGCGTCCGCATCTACGCCGACGAGGTCGTGGATGTGCTCGGCCTTCGATGCGGAGTTCCGACGCCGCATCCCATCACGACGGCGCCGCTCCAGGGCACGAGCGACGGCGCGCTGCACCAGGACGACTGTCCGCCGAGCTACCTGCCCGTCGGCCTCGTCTTCTACCCGACGGGCGACGCGGAAGATCAGC
>PKER01000278.1 GCA_002919115.1 bacterium | reverse complement strand
GCTCTGCATCGAGTGCGACGCGTGCATCGACATCTGCCCGGTCGATTGCCTCACGATCACCGAGAACGCCGAGTTGCCCGAGCTCGAGCGCTCGCTCAAGGCGCCGCGGCTCGAGCCCGAGAGCGGGCCGCGGGGCGGGCGTTCGCGTGAAAAGATCGTTTGAATGGAACGCCGAGCTTCGAGCGACTCGTGGATTCGAATCTTCGAGATCGACTCCTTCCTAGGTTCGATGCGTAAGTGCCGGCAATCCGATCCGAATTGCGTGTGAGGTCGGCCGTCGTCGTTCGTTCGTTTCAAAAGAACCGCTCGAACTTCGAGTAGATTCTCGGTTCGGGCCTTCGAGATCAGCCTCGTCCTCGCTTCGAGCCGCAAGTGCCCGCAATCCGATCCGAATCTGGCGTGAGAACGTTGCTTGCGGTTCGTTCGTTTCGAACGAACGGGCGACCGTAGTTAGGCCAATTCATCTCCACACCCGTTCAGTGCCCGCTCCGCGTTTGGGGCTTGCCGCTTCCTTGACGTCCCGGCCCGATCCCTGCAGATCCGTCCAGTCATGCGCCCGGTGGGCAGAGTGCTCGTCGCGATGAGCGGCGGCGTCGACTCCGCGGTCGCCGCCCTGCTCGAGCGCGACCGGGGCGCCGACGTGGTCGCGGTCACGCTCAAGCTCTGGGCCGACGAGCGCACCGACGGCAGCCTCGCGTGCTGCTCGCCCGAGGCCGTGCGCGGCGCCCGCGCGCTCGCGCACTCGCTCGGCCTCCCGCACCTCACGCTGGACCTGGAGGACTCCTTCCGCCGCGCCGTGGTCGGCGCCTTCGTCGACGGCTACCGGGCGGGGGAGACCCCGAATCCCTGCGTGATCTGCAACGGCGACCTGCGCATCGACGCGATGGTCGAGCTCGCCGACCGGGTCGGCGCCGCGTACCTCGCCACCGGCCACTACGCGCGCCTCACCGACGACGGCGAGGGCCCGCTGCTCGCCGCGGCCGCCGACGAGCGCAAGGACCAGACCTACATGCTCTCCGGCGTGCGCCCGGCCACCCTGGCCCGCCTGCGCTTCCCGCTCGCCGAGCTGCGCAAGGACGAGGTGCGCGAGATCGCCGCGCGCCACGGCCTCCCGGTCGCCACGAAGCGCGAGAGCCAGGACCTCTGCTTCCTCGCAGGCGAGGGCAAGCGCTCGTTCCTGCGCCGCCACGGCGGCCTCACCGACCGCCCCGGCGAGATCGTCACGACGAGCGGCGAGGTCCTCGGCGAGCACCGCGGCCACCACCACTTCACGGTCGGCCAGCGCAGGGGCCTGGGCGTCGCCAACGGCGCGCCGCTCTACGTGCTGGGCACCGACGCGCGCGCCAACCGCGTCATCGTCGGTCACCGCGAGGAGCTCGCCCGCACGCGCGTGCGCCTGCGCGACCCGCGCCTGCACCGCCCGGCGGAGCGCGTCGACCGTGTCCGCCTGCGCTACCACTCGAAGGCCCTGCCGTGCCGGGTGCGCCCGCTCGGCGACGGGCTCGAGCTGGAGCTCGCCGAGCCCGCCTACGGCGTCGCGCCGGGGCAGACCGCGTGCCTGCTCGACGGCGATCGGGTGATCGGGCGCGCGACGATCGCCGCCTGAAGGGCTTCCCACGAGCGGCGCGCACCGGTAGAGTGCGCCCGCGATGGCTGCGGGGCGGAGTCTCAACGGGGGCGCGCTTGGGAGGCGTGAAGCGATCGCGGTCCTCGTTTTCGCCGCCATGGCCTTGCTCGCAGGGCTCACCGCAGCTCCGGCGAGCGGTGCCCCCGGTGATCTGCGGTTCGCCTCCTGCATCGAGGACCCCACCGGCGGCGAGTGCAACCGTGACTTCGACGGGCTCGACGGCGTCGGCAGCCTGGCGCTGAGCCCGGACGGCCGTGACCTCTACGCGGTCTCCTTTCGCCGCACGGCGGCACCGGTCGGCGGCGACTCCGCCCTCGTGCACCTGCGGAGGAACAAGCGGACCGGCAGGCTGCGGCCGGTGAGCTGCACCCAGGACGCCGACGACGTCCCGGGCGGCCCCACCTGCCCCAACACGCTCGAGTTGCTGGACGGGCCGATCGACGTCGTCGTGAGCCCCAACGGGCGGCACGTCTACGTGCTCGCGTACCTCGAGAGTGCCCTCTTGCACTTCAAGCGCAACCGCAGGAGCGGTCGGCTCACCTACGTGCGCTGCCTCGACGACGCCGGGCTCGCGCCCATCTACGACGTGTGTCCCGGCGGGGTCGACGGGATGGGGAGCCCCAATGACATGGAGCTGAGCCGCGACGGCCGCTCGCTGTACGTCACGTCGAGCATCGACGACTCGATCGTCTCCTTCCGGGTCAACCGCAAGTCCGGGCGCCTGCGGCCCCTCGGCTGCCTGGAGGATGCCGACCGAACGCTCTTCGACGATTGCCCGGACCCCGGCATCGAGGGCCTCGCCTCGCCCTCGGGGCTGGTCGTCCACCCGAACGGGCGCACGGTCTATGTCGCCGCCTTCGACGACGATGCCGTGACCTGGTTCAGGCGCAACAAGCGCACCGGCAAGCTGCGTTTCGCCAGCTGCCTCAAGAACCGGGGCACGGCGAGCGACGACGACTGCGCCGAGCGCGCCTCCGGGATCCCCGACGCCGGCTCGGTCGGGATCAGCCCCGACGGGCGGTTCGTCTACGTGGGCGCCACGAACGACGGGGCGATGGCGGAGTTCCGGGTGCGCAAGGACGGCTCGCTCAAGTACAAGCGGTGCGTCGAGGTGCCGTTCAGCCCCGAGCCGTGCGCGACCGTCGCCCAGCGGCTCGGCCGGTCGGCCGACTTCGCGTTCGACCCACGGGGCCGTGCGATGTTCGTCGCGGGCGGCCAAGGGATCCAGCCGTTCCGCCGCAACCCGCGCACCGGCGAGCTCACCGAGCTGCCCTGCATCGACGACGACGAGGCGACCTCGACGGCGACCGCCTGCCAGCGCACGAGCCGCAACCTCCTCGGCACGCAAGCCCTGCTCTTGAGCCCGGACGGCCGCTTCCTGTACGCGGCCGCCACCACCGACGACGCGATCAGCGTCTTCCGCCACCGGCGCTGAGAGCGCCGAGAGGCCTGCGGCGCGCCGGCGTCGCGACTTAGACTTACCCACCCGATGCTCTCCAGCGAGATCCGCGAGACCTACCTGTCCTTCTTCGAGGAACGCGGCCACCGGCGCATGCCGTCGGCGTCGCTGGTGCCGGCCGCCGACGACACCTCGACGCTGCTCACGGTCGCCGGGATGCAGCCGTTCAAGCCGTACTTCCTGGGGCGCGAGAAGCCCCCGCACACCCGGCTGACGTCCTCCCAGCGCTGCTTCCGCACGCCCGACATCGAGGAGGTCGGCAACACCCACCGGCATCTCACCTACTTCGAGATGCTCGGCAACTTCAGCTTCGGGGACTACTTCAAGGAGGAGGCGATCCGCTTCGGCTGGGAGCTCTCGGTCGAGGGCTTCGGCTTCGACCCCGAGCGGATCTGGGTCTCGGTCTTCGGGGGCGACGAGGAGCTCGGCCTGGGCCCCGACGAGGAGGCGATCGAGATCTGGAAGGCGGTGGGCGTGCCCGAGGAGCGGATCGTCCGCCTGCCGCGCTCCGAGAACTTCTGGCAGGCCGGCCCGACCGGTCCCTGCGGCCCGTGCTCGGAGATGTACATCGACCGCGGCCCCGAGTTCGGCGACGATGACGTGCGCCCCGGCGACGACACCGAGCGCTACCTCGAGTACTGGAACCACGTCTTCATGGCGCTCGAGCTGCACGAGGACGGCTCGCTCACCGAGCTGCCCCAGCGCAACATCGACACCGGCCTGGGCCTGGAGCGCATGGCCGCCGTCCAGCAGGGCACGACGTCGGTGTTCGAGACCGACCTCTTCAAGCCCCTGATCGAGCTCGGCGAGGAGCTCTCGGGCCGCAAGTACGACCAGGACTTCAAGACGACCCGCGCGATGCGCATCCTGGCCGACCACTCGCGCGGGATGGTGAACCTGCTCGCCGACGGGGTCGTGCCCTCGAACGAGGACCGCGGCTACGTGCTGCGCCGCATCATGCGCCGCGCGATCCTGCAGGGGCGCGTGCTCGAGCTCGAGGGCCCCTACATGGGCCGCTTCGCCGAGCGCGCCATCGAGCTGCTCGGCGAGGTCACGCCCCAGCTCGTCACCGAGCGCGAGACGATCATGCGCTGGGTCGGCGACGAGGAGCGCAGCTTCGGCCGCACGCTCGACCGCGGCTACGAGCTCCTGCGGCGCCTGATCGAGGAGGCCAAGGAGTCCGGCACCTCTTGGGTCGACGCCGAGGAGGCGTTCCGCCTGCACGACACCTACGGCTTCCCGTACGAGATGACGAAGGAGCTCCTCGCCGAGGAGGGGCTCTCTGTCGACGACCAGGGCTTCGAGGCGCTCATGGAGCAGCAGCGCAGCCGCGCCCGCAGCCGCGCGGGCGGGTCCGTGCCCGCCGACGACCACGAGCGGGTGCTCGCCTTCGCCTCCGCCGCGCCGCCCAGCCGCTTCGTCGGGTATGAGCGCCTCGCCACCGAGACCGCGGTCGCGGCCGCCGAGCCGCTCGACGACGGCGGGGCCGTGCTCGTCAAGCTCGAGGAGAGCCCGTTCTACCCGGAGGGCGGCGGCCAGGTCTCCGACTCGGGCGTGCTCGTCTGGAACGGCACCGAGGCGGCCGTCGACGACGTCTACCGGGTGGGCGACGACCAGGTCGTGCGGATCGTCGCCGACCACGTCCCGCAGGCCGGTGAGCGCGTCGCCGCGCGCGTCGACCACGTCACGCGCCACGCGACGATGCGCAACCACACCGCGACGCACCTCCTGCACGCGGCGCTGCGCAAGCACCTGGGCACGCACGTGCGGCAGGCGGGCTCCGCGGTGCGCCCGGACAAGCTGCGCTTCGACTTCACGCACGGCCAGCCGCTCAGCCGCGAGGAGGTGCGCCTCGTCGAGGACCAGGTGAACGAGTGGATCAAGGCCTCGCGGCCCGTGCGGGCGCTCGAGATGGCGCGCACGGAGGCCGAGGCGCTGGGCGCGATGGCCCTCTTCGGCGAGAAGTACGGCGACTGGGTGCGCGTGATCGAGATCGACAACGTCTCGCGCGAGCTCTGCGGCGGCACGCACGTGCGAAACACCGCTGAGTGCGGGATCTTCGCGATCGTCTC
>PKER01000028.1 GCA_002919115.1 bacterium | reverse complement strand
TCGTCGATCTCGTCGTCATCGGCAGCGGCGTCGGCGGCTACACCGCGGCCTTCCGGGCGGCGGACCTGGGGCTCAAGGTGATCCTCGTCGAGCGCGACGAGACGCTCGGCGGCGTCTGCCTGAACGTGGGCTGCATCCCCTCGAAGGCGGTGCTCCACGCCGCGAAGCTCCTCGACGAGGCCAAGGACGCGCGCGAGCTCGGCATCGACTTCGGCGAGCCCAAGGTCGACATCGACCGGCTGCGCAGCTGGAAGGAGAGCGTGATCGGCAAGCTCACGGGCGGCCTCGACGGCCTCGCCAAGCGCCGCGACGTCGAGGTCCTGCGCGGCACCGCGCGCTTCACCTCGGACCGCACCATCGACGTCGACGGCACGTCGGTCGCCTTCGAGCACTGCATCGTCGCCGCGGGCTCCGAGCCCGCGCAGCTCCCGGGGCTGCCGGACGACGAGCGCATCATGGACTCCACCGGCGCGCTCGAGCTGCCGGAGGTCCCCGAGCGCCTGCTCGTGATCGGCGGCGGGATCATCGGCCTCGAGATGGCGACGGTGTACTCGGCGCTCGGCAGCGCCGTCACCGTCGTCGAGCTCACCGACCAGCTCATCCCGGGCTGCGACCCCGACCTCGTCAAGCCGCTGCAGAAGCGGATCAGCGAGCGCTACGAGGCGATCCTGCTCGGCACCAAGGTCGCCGACGTCGAGGCCGGCGAGCGCCTGCGGGTCTCGTTCGAGGGCCCGGACGCCCCCGAGCCGCAGGAGTACGACCGGATCCTGGTCGCCGTCGGGCGGCGCGCGAACGGGGACAAGCTCGGGCTCGAGGCCGCGGGCGTCAACGTCGACGAGCGCGGCCGCATCCCGGTCGACAAGCAGCTGCGCACCAACGTCCCGCACATCCTCGCGATCGGCGACATCATCGGCGATCCGATGCTGGCCCACAAGGCGAGCCACGAGGGCAAGGTCGCTGCCGAGGTCGTCGCGGGCCAGAACGTGGAGCTCGACGTGCGCGCGATCCCGTCGGTGGCCTACACCGACCCGGAGATCGCCTGGACGGGGCTCACCGAGGCGCAGGCCGTCGAGCAGGACATCGCCTACGAGAAGGCGAGCTTCCCCTGGGCGGCGTCCGGCCGCGCGCTCTCGCTCGACCGGGCCGAGGGCCTGACGAAGATCCTCGTCGACCCCGAGACGCGGCGCGTGCTCGGCTACGGCATCGTCGGGCCGAACGCGGGCGAGCTGATCGCCGAGGCGACGTTCGCCATCGAGATGGGCGCCGAGGCCGAGGACCTCGGCCTCACGATCCACCCGCACCCGACGCTCTCGGAGACCGTAATGTTCGCCGCCGAGATGGTCGAGGGGACGATCACCGATCTCTACGCGCCGAAGCGCCGGCGAGGCTGAGCCGGTGGAAGCGGGCGGGCAATCCGGCGCGGCGCTCGGAGGGCGCGGCCGTACCGAGGCGGTCGAGCCGTCCTCCCTGCAGCGCACCTACGCCCGGCGGGTCGCCGAGTCGAAGGCGACCATCCCCCACCTCTACCTGCGCGCCGAGGTCGACATGGGCGAGGCCGTCGCGCTGCGCGAGCGGCTGCGCGCCGCCCTCGGCGACGGCGCGCCCGGCTACGTGGACATGGTCGTCCGCGCCGCCGCGCTGGCGCTGCGTGAGCACCCGCGCCTGAACGGCGCCTACCGCGACGCGCGCTTCACCGCGCACTCGCGCGTGAACGTCGCGGTCACCGTGGCCGCCCAGGAAACGCTGATCCTGCCCGTGATCTCCGACGCCGACCAGCAGGAGCTCGCGGTGATCGCCCAGCGCCGCGCCGAGCTCACCCAGCGGGCGCGCAGCGGGGAGATCACCCGGCCCGAGCTCTCCGGAGCGACCTTCACGGTCGCGAGCTACGGCGACGAGGGCGTCGACGAGTTCGCGCCCGCGGTCGTGCACGGGCAGGGCGCGCTGCTCGCCGCCGGGGCCGTGCGGGAGGCCCCGCTCGTGAGGGACGGCGCGGTCGTCGCCGGCCACGCGATGACCCTCACGCTCTGCTGCGACCAGCGTTTGATCCAAGGCGCGGAAGGCGCCGCGTTCCTCCGGCACGTCCGCGGACTGCTGGAGCAGCCCGACCGGCTCTAAGGCGCAGTGCCCGAGCGTCTCGTCGACATCCCGATCGAGTCGCTCCCCTTCGTCGACGAGCACTTCCTGGACATCGCCGCGACCACCGAGGAGGTCTGGGACGCGCTGCTCGTGACCATGGCCGGCTTCGCGCGCGGCTCGAGCCGCCCGGTCTCGCGGATGCTGGGCTGCGCGCAGACCGAGGCGACCGGCGACGTCGGCACGATCGGCTCGACGATCCCCGGGTTCGTCGTCACGCGCTCGGTGCGCCCCGTCGTGCTCGCGCTCATGGGGCAGCACCGCTTCTCGCGCTACGCGCTCATCTTCCGGATCGTCGAGAAGCCCAGCGGGCTGGTGCTGTTGAGCGCGCAGACGCGCGCCGAGTTCCCCGGCGCGAAGGGCAAGGCCTACCGCGGGCTCGTGATCACCACCCGCGGCCACGTCCTCGTCACGCGCTCGATCATGCGCTCGGTGCGCCGCCGCGCGGAGCGCATGAGCTGGCAGGGCACGGGCGACGCTTGAACCCGCCCGGCGGCGGGCATAGAATCCTCGTAGCGATCGGCACGAGCCACAAGCGAGGCCGAGCGCGCAAGACATCGACATAGGGCGGCGCCAGAAAGCGCCTGCCCGGCGTCCGTAGGCGCCGCCGGTGGAGATCCCACCGCGGCGGTAGGCCGATCGGCCCGAGGCGATCCCAACGGCCGGTCCGACACGAAGGGCGAAGACAATGAAGGCAGCCAACGGTACGCTCGCGACCGGGCCTGCCCGCGCGCGCGGGGACGAGGACGCGAGCGCGGACACCGGGTCACACCTCACGCGCTCAGACCGCGCGAACCTCCTGCGCTACATGGCGATGATGCGCTTCGCCGAGGAGCGCGCGCTGGTGCTCTACAGGCAGGGCAAGGTGCCAGGGTCGTTCTACGACGGCCGCGGGCAGGAGGCGATCCCGGTCGGCTCGGCGTACGCGCTGGGGCCGCGAGACCGGACCTGCATCCTGCACCGCGACCTCGGCGCGCACTTCGTGCGCGGCGTGACCCCCGAGCGCTACCTGGCCAACTACATGGGCCGCTCCGGCGGCGTCACCGGGGGCAAGGACGGGAACATGCACTTCGGCGACCCCCGGCTCGGGTCGGTCGGCATGGTCTCGATGCTTCCCGACATGGCGCTCGTCGCCACCGGGATGGCGCTCGCCTTCAAGCTGCGCGGCGAGCCGCGCGTCGCCCTCACGTACTTCGGCGAGGGCGCGACCGCGAACGGCCAGTGGCACGAGGCGATGAACTTCGCCGGGATCCACCGCCTGCCGGTCGTCTTCATCCTCGAGAACAACCGGTTCGCGTACTCGACCCCCAACGAGCTCGAGTTCGCGGTCGACCCCGTCGAGCGGGCCCGGACCTACGGCTTCCCGGGCGTCGCGGTCGACGGCAACGACGTCGAGGCGGTCTTCGAGCGGACCCGCGAGGCGGTGGAGCGCGCGCGCTCCGGCGGCGGGCCCACGCTGATCGAGTGCCACACGATGCGCATGCACGGCCACGGCGCGCACGACGACATGAGCTACGTGCCCGCGGAGCTGCTCGAGGAGTGGGAGCGGCGCGACCCGATCGAGCGCTACAAGGCGCGCCTCGTCCAGGACTTCGGCTTCGAGCCGGCCGAGGTCGAGGAGATCCTGGGCGAGGTCCGCGCCTACGTGGACGAGTGCGCCGAGCGCGCCCTCGCCTCGCCGATGCCCCCGCCCGAGGCCGCCCTGGAGGGCGTCTTCGCCCGCGAGTGGGAGCCGCTCGGCGACGGGCACGCCCCGTGGTCACGCTGGCGGGAGGCGGCGTGATGGCCGAGGCGCAGCTCGCTGGCGACGCGCCCGCGCGGGCGGCGGAGCCCGAGACGCCCGCGACCCGCGAGCTCACCTACCTGGAGGCGATCTCCGAGGCGCTGCGCGAGGAGATGCGGCGCGACGAGACCGTCCTCTGCATAGGCGAGGACATCGGGGCGTTCGGGGGCGCGTTCAAGGTGACCGACGGCTTCTACGAGGAGTTCGGCGCGGGACGCGTGATCGACGCCCCGCTCGCGGAGAACGCGATCATCGGCACCGCGGTCGGCGCCGCCATCGAGGGCCTGCGGCCCGTCTGCGAGATGCAGTTCGCCGACTTCATCTCCTGCGGGTTCGACCAGCTCGTGAACGTGGCGGCGAAGCTGCACTACCGCCAGGGCGTCGCCGTGCCGATCGTGGTGCGGCTGCCGTCGGGCGGCGGGTTCTCGGGCGGGCCGTTCCACTCCCAAAACCCCGAGGCGTGGTTCCTGCAGGCGCCCGGGCTCAAGGTGGTCGCGCCCGCGACGCCGGCCGACGCCAAGGGGCTCTTGGTCAGCGCGATCCGCGACCCCAACCCCGTCTGCTTCCTCGAGCACAAGGGCCTCTACCGCACGGTCCGCGGCGAGGTGCCGGAAGGCGAGCACACGGTGCCGCTGGGGAAGGCGCGCGTCGCGCGCGAGGGCTCCGAGCTCACCGTGATCGCATACGGCTCGAGCGTGCACCTGGCGCTGCGAGCCGCGGAGGAGCTGGGGGCCGACATCGAGGTGATCGACCTGCGCTCGCTCTGCCCGCTGGACGCCGACGCGGTCCTGGCGAGCGTGCGCAAGACCTCCAAGGTGCTCGTCGCCCACGAGGCGACGCGCTCGTGCGGGGTCGGCGCCGAGGTCGCGGCGCTGATCGCCGCGGAGGCGTTCGAGCATCTCGACGCGCCCGTGCGCCGGCTCACCGCGCCCGACGTGCCGATCCCGTTCAGCCCGCCGCTCGAGCGGGAAGTGCTGCCGCAGCTCGACGACATGAAGGAGGCTTGCGATGAGCTCCTCCGGTACTAGCGCCGCGCTCGCCGCGGGCGGCCGGGCCGAGGTCACGATGCCCCAGATGGGCATCAGCGTCAGCGAGGGGACGATCCTCGAGTGGCGCAAGCAGCCGGGGGACGAGGTCGCCGCCGACGAGGTGATCTGCGTGGTGACCACCGACAAGGTCGACGTGGAGATCCCGTGCCCGGCGACGGGCGTCCTGGAGTCGGTGCTGGTTGGGGAGGGCGAGACGGT
>PKER01000292.1 GCA_002919115.1 bacterium | reverse complement strand
ACCGACCCGCCCGGCGAGTTGATGTACATGGAGATGTCCTTGTCGGGGTCCTCGGACTCCAGGTGGATGAGCTGCGCGACGACGAGGTTGGCGATGTCGTCGTTGATCGGGGTCCCGAGGAAGACGATCCGCTCGTTGAGCAGGCGCGAGTAGATGTCGAACGCGCGCTCGCCGCGCGACGTCTGCTCAACGACCATCGGAACCAGGGGGCTCATCGGCGGCTGAGTGTATAGAAGCGGCGCCCCGATCCCGTCACCGGTCCGCTCGTCGCGGGAAGAAAAGTTCAAGTGGCGCATGACGCGCGCCGAAGGTCTATGAAGAGCGCATCTGTCGGTAACCGCAATCCAAGGAGGGACCTTTGCGACTCAGGACAGGGCTGATTGCCCTCTGCGCCGCGCTGTGCGCCGCACTGACACCGACCGTGGCGAACGCGGCCACATCGACCTACGCGCCGCAGGAGGACGCGCAGAAGTTCACGACCTCCGTCGGGGGCTGGACGCACGACAGGGAGTACTCCAACCCGGCTCTGTGCATCCTCGGCGAAATCGGCGTGGTCTGCCCGTCCGTGACCAACACCTACGTGGGGTCCGGCGGCGCCGACGGCGCGAGCGACGGGCACATCCGCACGAGCTACGGGATCCTCGTGTCCCTGCTCGGGCAGTCCTCGACCGGCATCTGGACAAGCCCGGAGTTCACGTACAACGGCGCCCAGGGCAAGCCGGCGCAGAAGCTGACGTTCTCGGCCAAGTTCCGCTCGAACGTCGCTGAACTGCTCGGCGTGGGCGGCTCGAACAACGCGACCTACAGCGTCGCGATCGTGCCGTCCGAGCCCGGTGAGGCCGTGACGGTGATCAACAACGAGACGCTGCCCAACGTGCAGAGCGAGTGGAAGGCGATTGACGAGGTCTCGATCCCGGGGAACGCTCTCCAGATCGGCCAGAAGTACCGGATCGTCATCCGCACGTCGCTCAACACGCCGGTCGCCTCGGGCGTCGGGTCCGGCAACGTCGACTACGACGACGTCGTGCTGAAGGCCCAGAGCGCGAGCAAGAAGCAGCTCAAGAACGACGTCAAGGAGGGCTTCGGGGACGTGGCAGCGACCAACGGCCCGCGCGCCGCGGTCGCGCTGCGCTGCCCGGCGGCCGTCGCTCCGAGCAAGTGCCGCATCAACGTCAAGGTGAAGCTCGGGCGCAAGATCATCACGAAGCGCAAGGTCGTCACGCTGCGCGCCGGCAAGGCGAAGGCGGTGACGCTCAAGGTCAAGAAGCGCTTCCAGAAGAAGATCCTGAAGGCCAAGCGCGTCGTCGTGCTGGCTCAGGTGAAGGCCGGCGGGGAGAAGTTCACCGCCAAGAAGCGCGTCAAGCTCCGCAAGAGCTGACGCTCGCGCGGGGGGCCGGGTCCGGCTAGCTGTCTGGAGTCCAGAGCTTGCCGGACTCGGCCTCGCCGCCGGCGTCGCCCTCGGAGGCGCCGCCGGCCTCCTCCTTCTCCGGGGTCCACAGCGCCTCGCGCGCCTCGGCCTGAGCCTTCGGGATCGGCTTCGCCGAGTCCGCGACCAGCTCGGCCGCCTTGCGCATCCGCACCTCCTGGCGCAGCAGGGCGTCCCGGCCGCTCTTCTTGAGGCGCTCAAGGATCTTCTCCGGCGACTCCTTGCCCTCGCCGGGCCCGAGCGCCTCGATCAGCTCCTCGTCGGTCGGGTCGATCCCCTCGGCGTCGGCGATCGCCTCCAGCGTCGCCTCGCGCCGCAGCTGCCGCTCGGCTGCCTCCTCGCTCTCGGTGATCAGCTCGTGGCGGTCCTTGCCCTGCATGCGGGCGTAGGTCTGCGGGTCGATGCCGCGTGCCGCCAGCGAGCGCTCGAGCTGCTCCCACAGCTCGTGGGCCCGGGCGTGGACGATGTCGTGCGGTAGCTCGATCTTCGCGTTGGCGATGGCGGCCTCGACGGCAGCCTCGCGGAACTCCGCGTCGGCGCGCTGCTCGAGCACCCGCTCGACGCGCTCGCGGATGTCGGCGCGCAGCTCCTCGAGCGTGTCGAACTCGGAGGCGAGCTGGGCGAAGTCGTCGTCGAGCTCGGGCAGCTCCTTCTCGCGGACCTCCTTCACCTTGACGGTGAACTTGCCCTGCTTGCCGGCGAGCTCGTCCGGCTTGTGGTCGTCGGGGAACTCGACCTCGACCTCGGTCTCGTCCCCGGCCTTCAGCCCGGTGATCGCCTTGTCGAACTCGGGCAGCAGGTTCTCGGCGCCGAGCTCGATCGCGAAGTCCTTGCCCTCGGAGCCCTCGAAGGGCTCGCCGTCGACCGTGCCTTCGTAGTCGATCACGACGATGTCGCCGGACTGGGCGGCGCGGTCGACCGGGTTGAGGCTGCCGAAGCCCTCGCGCAACCGCTCGAGCTCGCGGTCGACGATCTCCTCGTCGACCTCGGCCTCCTCGCGGCCGACCTCGAGGCCCTTGTACTCGCCGAGCTCCGCGCGCGGGCGCACCCCGATCTCGAAGCTGAACTCGAGCTCCTCGCCCTCGGCCGGGAGCTGCTCGATGTTGAGCTGCGGGCTGCCCACGGGGCTGATGCCGGCCTCCATGACGGCGCGCTCGTACCACTCCGGGAGCGCGTCCTGGAAGGCCTGCTCGAGCACGGCCTCGCGGCCGAGCCGCTGGATGACGAGCTGCGGCGGGACCTTGCCCTTCCGGAATCCGGGCACGCGCATGTCGCGCGCGAGCGCCTTGGCGGCGCGCTCCATCCGCTGCTTGACGGCCTCGGGCTCGACTCCCACCTCGACGCGGACGCGCGAGTCGGGCAGCTCGGTTACTTGGGTGCGCATGTCGGCGACAACCTTACGAGCTTCGCCCGCGTAGCGCCCGTAACACGGCGCCCGCGAGGGCGGCGGCGAGATCGGCCACGAACGCGATCACCCGCCCGACGGGTCCCGTGAGCACCCAGGCCCAGGCCCGCTCCGCGCGGCCCACGCTCAGTCCTCCTTGGCGGCGTAGCCCAGGATCGAGCGGTCGATCAGCCACTCGACGGGCGCCTTGTCGTCGGTGTAGACCTCGTCGCCGGGCAGGCGCGGCCCGATCTTCGACGCCTGGGTTGCGGCGAGGGCCCGCAGCTCGGGCGGGAGATCGGGGATCGCCCGGATCAGGCGCTCCGCCGACGCCTCGCCCTCGGTGCCCAGAAGCAGGGTGTTCGTGTCCTCGATCGGGTCGCGCAGGACGGTCGGGAAGACGCTCGCCATCGTCGAGCCGAGCACGGTCTCCAGATCGTCGTTGCCCTCGGGGTGGCCGGCGTTCACGATCACGACGCCGCCCGGGTTGAGCCGTTCGCGGGCGAGCTCGAAGAACTCCTTGGTGGCCAGGTAGAAGGGGATGTAGGGCTGGCGGTAGGCGTCGACCATGATCACGTCGTAGCGCTCGTCGGTGCGACGCAGCCAGGGGCGCGCGTCCTCGTGGTAGACGGTCAGGTTGGGGTTGTCCATCCCGAAGTAGCGCCTACCCACCTCGGTCAGCTCGCCGTCGATCTCGACGCCGTCGATGATCGTGTCGGGGAAGAACTCGCCGTAGGCGCGCGCGGTGGTGCCCGCGGCGTTGCCGAGGATCGCGATGCGCCCGGGCGGCTCGTCGAGCGCTGCGAACGGCAGCACGAGGTAGCCGTCCCAGACGTTGTCGGTGAGCACCGTGTCCGGCTTGTACCAGGAGTGGACGGCCTGCCCTTCGTTGAGCTCCAGCAGGCGGTCGCCGTTCTCGCGCTCGACGACGCGCAGGTATTGGTGCTCGGTCTCCTTCTCGTAGATCACCCGCCCGTTCTCCGTGGCCTTGACGGTGCCCACGGGGATCGCCATCACGGCGGCGAGCGCGACCGGGACGGCGAGGTAGCGCCAGCCGAGGCCGGCGGCCGCGGCGAGCGCGATCACGCAGGCGAAGGCGACGAAGGTGCGCTGCGTGCCGAGCAGCGGGATCAAAAGCAGCGCCGAGAGCCAGTTGCCGAGCAGCGAGCCCGCGGTGGAGATCGCGTAGAGGCGGCCGGCGACGCGCCCGGAGTGCTGGACGTCGGGGACCGCGAGGCGGATCGCGTACGGCGCCACGGCGCCGAGCAGCAGCACCGGCAGGGCGATCAAGAACAGCACGCCGAACAGCGAGCCGATGAAGGCGCCGGCCTGGATCTCGTCGAGGGCCTCGACGGAGACGTCGAAGAGCGGCCGGGCGACGAACGGGACGACCGCGAGCAGGATTGCCGCGATCAGCACGACGAGGCACATGCCGCGGACGTGCGGGTAGCGGTCGGCGAGGCGGCCACCTAGCCAGTAGCCCAGCGACAGGGCGATCAGCACGACGCCGATCGTGTTCGCCCAGACGATCGTCGAGGCGCCGAAGAAGGGCGCCATCAGGCGCGTGGCGGCGATCTCGGCGCCGAGCGTGCCGGTGCCGACGATGAAGACGAAGAGGTAGAGGAAGCGGTTGCTGGTCAGGCTGGTCACGAGGCGGCCCAGCAGCCTACCGGTCGGCCTCGCGCTGTCCCGCCAACGCGGCGAGCTCGGCCTCCAGGCGGGCGACGAGCGGGAGCTCGGGGAACGCGCGGCGCGCCATCGCCAAGTCTTCCTCCCAGAGGCGCACGCGGACGTCGAGCGGCGCCTTGAGCGCGTCGGCCGCCCGCTCGCCAGCGCGCGCGTACTGCGCGCGCACCTCGCGCAGCTTGGCCAGCTTGTCCGCGACGTAAATCGCCACGGCCCGCCTGCCCGCGGCCTCCACCTGCGCGCGGTGGAGCTCCTTGCGCCGCTCGTACGGCTCGACGCCCTCGGGCTCGGTCAGCGCCTCGACGAGCCGCCCGACCTCCTCGCCGAAGCGCC
Organism: bacterium; assembly: GCA_002919115.1. Lineage (GTDB taxonomy): Bacteria > Actinomycetota > Thermoleophilia > Solirubrobacterales > 70-9 > RSA11. The sequence continues at coordinate 398 of PKER01000292.1, read as the reverse complement.
CGTACACGTCGTCCGTCTCCACCCCGGTGTGCTCGACCACGTCGTGGAGCAGGGCCGCCGCGACGATGCCGTCGTCGTCGAGCTCGGGGCGGCGGAACGTCGCGTCCACCACGAAGGTCGCGCCGTGCAGTCGCTGTGCGGGACCGAAGACGTCGCCCCGGAAGCTGTGGGCGACCATCATGTGGTCCCGGACGGTGATGCTGAACACTCTCGCTCCCTCGCCGCGCCTGGATGCGTTCCTACCCCCACACGTGCCGCGGCCCCGGGAAGTTCACCGTGGTCGGTGTCGGGAGGACCCGTGCGGGGGAACGGGGTCCGCACGATCCCAGCACGGGGCCGGGCGGCCCCATCACCGGGGTAGCGGTCGCTGCGCCGGTCAGCGGGCTGCCGGGTAGCAC
>PKER01000291.1 GCA_002919115.1 bacterium | reverse complement strand
GCGTGCGCGGCACGGCCGAGGTGCGCGTGAACGGCCGACCCGCGGGGGCGCGCGTGCTTGCCCCGTACGCCTTCGATCTCACCGGCCTGCTCCGGCATGGAGAAAACGAGATCGAGGTGCAGGTGTTCAACACCCTCGCGCCTTACCTGCGGGCCGTGAGCCCCACGCATTACATCTTCCCGGGCCAGACAGTCTCGGGCCTTTTCGGGCCCGTCCGGCTCGTACGGCTCCTGTGAGCTTGCCGGCGGCAAGGGCCTGCGGGTTCTGACTGCCGGCCGCAGGGGTTGTCGCAGCTCGCGGGAAGCCTTTGCCGTGAATGCGCTGTTCGAGATGGAGTCGAACGCGAAGGGAGTGTCCTTGTTGACCTGTTGCCGAAGCCTCAGCGCGCGCATCGTCTCTCTCCTCGTGCTCTTCCTCCTGCTCGGAGGTGTGGCCGCGTCCGCCGAGCAGGTGACGATCACGTTCCAGTACCGCGGCGGAGGAGCGCGCACGGAGGTCGCGCTGGCGTGGATCGAGGAGTTTGAGAAGTTGCACCCCGAGATCCATGTCGAGTTTCTGCCGGCGCCGAGCGGCTACCGCGAGCGGACCATCCTCTCGTGGGCGTCGGGGACAGGGCCCGACATCACGGAGATCTGGGGCGACTGGGCCCAGGATTACGCCCGGGCGGGCGTCCTGATGGACCTGCGCCCCTTCATCGAGCGGGACTTCACCGCGGAGGAGATCGCCGACTTCTTCCCAGTGGCTTGGGAGGCGTCGTACCTGAAGTACGGTCCCAACGCGGGAATCCAGTTCCGGGTGCCGCGTTACATCATCACGACTGCCTACTATTACAACCAAAACCTCTTTGAGCGAGCGGGCCTCCCGACGCCGGACCTCCTCGAGGCGGCGGGCGAGTGGACCTATGACACCCTGCGCGATGTCGCCCGCAAATTGACGATATCCCAAGGCGACCAGATCGCGCAGTGGGGCTTCACCCTGAACGCCACCGATTACCGGCGCCTCGCCGAGTGGGTGCGCGCCTTCGGAGGCGAGTGGTTCGACCCGGCGAACCCCTACGCGTTCGTGGGCGACGAGGGCGGCGCCGTCGAGGCGATGAGCTTCCTGCAGGAGATGGTGTGGGTCGACCGCAGCACGGAGCCGACGCTTTTCAACGAAGGGTTCGAGGCGGGCGTCGTCGCCTTGATGGAGGACGGCAACCACGACGTCTTCGCCCGGTACGACCGGAACATCCAGGGCGCCTTCGAGTGGAACCTCGCGCCCGTGCCCGTGGGACCCAACGGGCGGAAAGCCTACACAGGCGACGACGGCTTCGTGATCTGGAAGGACACGCCCCATCCCGAGGCGGCCTGGGAGTTCGTCAAGTTCCTCGTCTCCAAGCAGGGACAGGAGCTGATGTCGGCCTACGAGGGGCTCGCGCCGGTGCGGCGCTCCGCGTTCCCGTTCTACCAGCAACTCGGGGCGCAGTACCGGCTTGACATCATGTTCACGAACATGGCCGACGCCGGCCCGCCGATCTCCAGCTTCATGGTGGGCGACGTGGCGGCGGTGGGGACGCAGATCAACAACGCCCTGGCCGCCTCGATCCAGCGGAACGAGAAGCCGTACGTGCAGGCTGTAAGAGAAGTGGCCGACGCCATCGAAGGGCTCTTGCGCCGGTAAGGCCAGTGCCGGCGGGAAGAAAAGCTCCGAGCAAATCCGGTCGGGATCGATGGGAGGGATCGGCGATGAGGTGCCGGAGACGGATTCTGATCGCGTGGACGCTTCCCTTGTTGCTCGCCCTGGCCGCGGGCGCGGCGGTTGCGGCGCCGGCTGAACCGGTGAGCGTGACCGCTTTCGGGACGAGCGGCGTGCTGCTTCCCGGGGCGGTTATCGAGGCCGCGCCCTTCCAGGTGCACACCTCGGTCGAGCTCGCGCGCGAGGCCGACAGGAGCCGGCAGGTGTGGCTTGCCGGTCTCGCCTGGGATCTGGAGGCGCCGGGCGCCGTGGCGGTGCGATGGCTGCAGGGAGCGGGATGGCTGCCGGTGTGGCGGCTTCAGCTGGCGGCCCCGGCAAGTGGACCGCGATCACCGGCAAGGGGCCCAACACCGTGGAGGCCGGCGTGGCGCGCACGTCCGACGGTCGCCTGCACGTCGCCTACCACCAGAAGGCGGGGGCCACGGCAGCGCTGCGCTACGCGCGCATCAACAAACGGGGGAAGGCGGTGGCCGCCAGCACGCTCGAGTCCGGCTGGACGACCATCAACCCCAGCGTGGACCTCACCCACACCCCCGGGAACGGGAAGCTCCACGTCTTCTTCAGCGGCATCCGCTCGACGGTGGTGGGCGAGCTCTTCGACGGCGAGCTCGCGATGAAGGAGAGCGACACCGGCGGGAGCTCCTGGACGCCGCCCATCCCGGCTTCGGAGGACGGCGACGCGGCGTACATCGGCGCCGGGATCGGGGCCGGAGCCGACCCGCGGAAGGCGGGCGCCGGAACGCGAGTCGGCGCTTGGGGAGACTCCGGCGCGAACGCCAACGGCTTCAACTTCGGGGGCCTGAATGCGACCTACAACCTGGCCACGGTCGGCGTCGGCATCGGCATGCCCGAGGTGGTCGTCGACAACCAGGGGAGGGTCTACGGCGCCTGGCAGCAGATCAACTCCGGCGGCAAGGGCATCTACGCGCGCGAGCTGACGAACACCGGGCCCCTGAGCCCGGTCTGGCACGCGCCGGGGTCCTCCGCGAACGGGCGCAACAGCTTCCGCTACCAGCAGGAGCGCACGGCGCTTGCGGGCCGCGCGGGCAAGGCCGGCGCCTGGGTCGCCTACGGCAAGGGCTACCCGCAGACACGCAAGATCCTGCTCTGGCGGGTCGGGGCGAACAAGGCCAAGGCGATCGTCACCGGCAAGCGGGCGCGTGGCGCCAAGCACATCTCGATCGCCACGGGCCGGCAGGGCCGGCTCTGGATCTTCTGGGAGAAGGGCGGCCGCTACCTCGTGACCCGCACCAACAAGAAGGCGGCCAAGGCCGGGCGCATCCGCGTGGTCAAGCCGCCGAAGGGGTGGAAGAGCACCCACCGCCTCTTCGGCGAGGGCGCCGCGAAGCGCCTCGACCTGTTCGCGCACGTCGGCAAGAACGCGGCGACCAACCGCACCTTCCACACGCAGGTGCGGCTGTAGCCGGCGAGACGGAGACGCGCGGAGGGCCCGCTCGCGTGTGCGAGGCGGGCCCTCGTGGCGTCAGGCTGCGGTCTCGACCGCCTTCGGCTGAGGCCGGAAGACGAGCTCGCCGCCCTCGGCGTCGACCCGGATGCGGTCGCCCTCGGAGAAGCGGCCCTCGAGCAGCGCCATCGCCAGCTTGTCGACGAGCTGGCGCTGGATCACGCGCTTGAGCGGCCGGGCGCCGTACGTCGGGTCGTAGCCCAGGTTGCCGAGCAGCGTGCGCGCGTCGTCGCTGAGCTCGATCTCCACGCCGCGCTCCGCGACCCGCTCGCTGACCTGCTTGACCTGCAGGTCGACGATCCTGCCGATGTTCTCCCGGGAGAGCCGGTGGAAGATCACCGTCTCGTCGAGGCGGTTCAGGAACTCCGGCTTGAACGTCGAGGCGAGCACGCCCTCGATCCGCTCGCGGATCCGCTCGTCGACGGTCTCGGAGGCGATCTCCTGCGAGCCCACGTTCGAGGTCATGATCAGCACGGTGTTCGTGAAGTCCACCGTGCGGCCCTTGCCGTCGGTCAGCCGGCCGTCGTCCATGATCTGGAGCAGCAGGTTGAACGCGTCCGGGTGGGCCTTCTCGATCTCGTCGAGCAGGATCACCGCGTACGGACGGCGCCGCACCGCCTCGGTGAGCTGGCCGCCCTCGTCGTAGCCCACGTAGCCGGGCGGCGCGCCGATCAGCCGCGCGACAGCGTGCTTCTCCATGTACTCCGACATGTCGATCCGGATGATCGCCTGCTCGGAGTCGAACATGAACTCGGCGAGCGCCTTGGCCAGCTCGGTCTTGCCGACGCCCGTCGGCCCCAGAAACAGGAAGGTGCCGATCGGGCGGCTCGGGTCGGCCAGCCCCGCCCGTGAGCGGCGCAGCGCGTTGGAGACCGCGGAGACGGCCTCGTCCTGGCCGATGACCCGCTCGTGCAGCCGGTCCTCCATGTGGATCAGCTTCTCCACCTCGCCCTCGAGCAGGCGCGAGACCGGGATGCCGGTCCACTTGGCGACCACCTCGGCGACGTCCTGCTCGGTGACCTCCTCGGTGAGCATCGACTCGCCGCCGGCGCGCAGCTCCTCGAGCCGCGCCTCCTGCTCGGCGATCGTCTGCTCGAGCTTCGGGATCTCGCCGTAGCGCAGCTCGGCGGCGCGCTCGAGGTTCGCCTCGCGCTCGGCGCGCTCCGCCTCGCGGTTGGCCTCCTCGAGGCGCTCGCGGGCCTCCTTGATCGCCTCGATCGCCGCCTTCTCGTTCTGCCAGCGCGCCTTGAGCTCGGCGGCGCTCTCGTTCAGGTCGGCCAGCTCGGACTCGAGCGCGGCCAGCCGCTCCTTGGAGGCGGGGTCCTGCTCCTTGCTCAGCGCCTGGCGCTCGATCTCGAGCTGCTGGATGCGCCGGTCGACCTCGTCGATCTCGGTCGGCGCCGACTCGATCTCCATCTTCAGCCGCGAGGCGGCCTCGTCGATCAGGTCGATCGCCTTGTCGGGCAGGAAGCGGTCGGCGATGTAGCGCTCGGACAGGGTCGCCGCCGCGACGATCGCGGGGTCGGAGATGCGCACGCCGTGGTGCACCTCGTAGCGCTCCTTGAGCCCGCGCAGGATCGCGATCGTGTCGGAGAGGTCGGGCTCGTCGACCATGACGGGCTGGAAGCGGCGCTCGAGCGCGGCGTCCTTCTCGATGTGCTTGCGGTACTCGTCGAGCGTCGTCGCGCCGACCGCGCGCAGCTCGCCGCGCGCCAGCATCGGCTTGAGCAGGTTGGCGGCGTCCACCGCGCCCTCGGCGGCGCCCGCGCCGACGATCGTGTGCAGCTCGTCGATGAACAGGACGATCCGGCCCTCGGCGCTCTGCACCTCCTTGAGCACGGCCTTGAGGCGCTCCTCGAACTCGCCGCGGTACTTCGAGCCGGCGAGCAGGGCGCCGATGTCGAGCGCGATCACGCGCCGGTCGCGCAGCGACTCGGGCACGTCGCCCGCGACGATGCGCTGGGCGAGGCCCTCGACGATCGCGGTCTTGCCGACGCCCGGGTCGCCGATCAGCACCGGGTTGTTCTT
>PKER01000175.1 GCA_002919115.1 bacterium | reverse complement strand
CGATCTGGTGCGGGAGCGGCTCCAGGTTCGACGTCTGCACCGCGAGGAAGGGATCGAAGAGCCAGGCGAGCTCGATCCGCCGCGCCTCAGAAGCGAGTCGGAAGAGTTCGCCATCGGCATCGAAGGACCACGGCCGCCCAGCCGCAAGCTTCTCGAGCCGTCCTTCGTCGTCGCGGAACAGGACCTGCTCGGAGACGCGCCCTGACTCGTCGCGGAACGTGACTGTCAGCGCGCCCGCGGCGTGCCAGCGCGCCTGGACGATCGTCGCCGCGCCGTTACCGACGAGGCCGACGATCTGGCTTCCGGGCGTGAGTTCTTCGAGTCTGACTCCTATCGGGCTCTCCTCCCGAGGCGAGCGTACAAGCGGATCCGCGCGCGCGGCACGCGTAGCGGTCACGTCGCGCGTCGGCCCTCAAGCCTGACATCTGGAGCCGAACGAGACGAACGGATGTCGACGATGGCCGCGTCCCGTCTGCCGTCTGAGCGGGCGGACTTGGCAAGATTAGCGCGCTAGGAGGAGCTGAGAGACCTGTGGCTAGAGCGACCTGGTGCGGACCTGAGATCTATGACGTGGCGTCCCGCCTTGTCGAAACCTGCCTGCGCCGGGACGGCTCGCTGTTCTCGAGCGAGCGAACGATATGGACGCTCGACTTGGCCGAGACGCTCGAGGGGACGGTCGGCGCACCCATTGAAGGAAAGGGCTCCTTCGTCGACAAGCTGGAGCGCCAGCTCGAGGGGCTCGAGGCTGATTCGGTCCAGCTAGCCGCGGAGCTGCTCTACGTCCAACTCCTCGCCGAGAGCGACACGTCCGGCGATACGAAGGTCGAGCACATCAACCGCGTCCTCGGCGTGGCGCCCGGAACCAGCTCCGTGCCGGATGAGCTCGTGAACGCTCTCCACGCCGGCGGCGTGGCCGCATACGGGGCCGGTAAGTCCTGGCGTGATGCCTACATGCGCTTCCTCGTGCGGTTCGTGATCGCCTGGAAGTCGCTCGATGCCGAGGACGTCGAGCGGCGGCTCGCTTCGCCATGGGATTTCCGCGACCTCATCACCGACACTCGCGGCTCGACCGCCCCCACGGTCCCCGTGTGGAACCGGCAGAGCGCGCTGCAAGCGAACGCGCTCCTGCACCTGATCTTCCCCGAGACCTTCGAGTACATGATCGCCCCGAGCCACCGCCAGAGGCTGACGGCGGCCTTCGCGAAGGCGCCAGGCGTGGCGGAGGCCGGCGACGACGAGGATCGCCAAATCCAGGCGATTCGAAAGGCGGCAACCGAGGCGCTGGGCCACGGCGTCGAGCTCTACTGGGACGCGTTTCACCGAGTCTGGAGCGACGATCCAAGCCCGCAGTGGACCGAGCTTGTCTCATGGGCGAAGCGGATCTTCGAGCGGGACGACTTCGACGAGAACGAGCGTGACTACAAGCTCGCCGTGGCCGACAAGGTCCGCGCTGCCCGCGAGGCCGTCGAGAGCGGGGCGTCGGATTGGCTGGAGCACCTCAGCGCGGCTTTCAAGGACAGCAAGAACAACCTGACCGACTGGCGAGCCCACGACAAGTTCCTCGGGTGGTGCGAGAGTCACGCACTAGCCGCACGGGACGCCATCGCCCTCCTGTGGCAGGGCGAGGACGCTCGCGAAGGCCTCACACGGTTTCTCGCCGCCCTGCCGAGCGAGGCCGCCTCGGGTCCCGGCACGAGGCTGTCGATCGCAACTTTCCTCCTGTTGGGCAGGGATCCGACCGGTGCGCCGTTCTTCAAGTGGACGCCGTACTCGAGGCTGCGCCGGGCGCTCGGCCTGCCACCGCGACCGGAGGCAGACCTTGGCCCCGAGGCCGTCTTCCGGCCGAACGAGCTAGCGGCCAAGCTCGGGATCGACGGCCGGCGGGTGCGGGACTTCCTTCGCGAGACCTATCCGCGCGAGGCCGAGGAGTACGGCGCCGACTGGTTGCTCACCTTCGACCAGGCCCAGGCTGTCTTCGCCCAGTTCGGGCAGGCCGAGGATGCCGACACGACGGTCGCCATTTACGCCGACTGGGTCGACCTCCTCGAGGAGCTGCTGCTGCGCCTGCTGGGCGAGGGCGTCCGGCTTCGCGACCTCCTCGATGCCCAGGGGATCGTCTGGTGGGTGACCACCGCGTCCCCCAAGGATTGGGGGGACGATGATCGGCGAGCCCTTGATGCTTTCCGCAGCGGGGGCGCAGGTCACCCGGAACACAAGCCAGCGGCCCCAGGGCGGAAGGCCGTCGACATCCCGTCCGCCACGGCGGAGCTTGCCACCGAGCTGCACCTCCCCCAGGACTGGCTGCAGCAGAACATCCTCGACCTGCTCGCCGAGAAGAAGCAGCTCATCTTCTACGGTCCGCCGGGAACCGGAAAGACCTTCGTCGCGAGGCACATCGGCCGTCATTTCGAGGAGAACGGCGGCCACATGCGGCTCGTCCAGTTCCACCCCTCCTACACGTACGAGGACTTCTTCGAGGGCTACCGGCCGGTCTCCGCAGACGGCGACAGCAGCGTGGCCTTCGAATTGGTTCCGGGCGCTCTGCGTGAGATCGCACGGCGTGCGGCCGAGCATCCCGAGCAGCCGCACCTGTTGATCGTCGATGAGATCAATCGCGGGAACATCGCCAAGGTCTTTGGGGAGCTCTACTTCCTGCTCGAGTACCGGACGGAGCGAATCGAGCTTCAGTATTCGCGTGAGGAGCAGTTCGAGCTGCCCGACAACCTCTTCCTGATCGGCACGATGAACACGGCCGATCGCTCCATTGCTCTGGTCGATAGCGCGCTCCGTCGCCGCTTCTACTTCGTCGGCTTCCTGCCAACGCGGGAGCCGGTGAAGAGCGTGCTGCGCAAATGGCTCGAGCGCCACGAGCTCGACCCCGAGCCAGCCGCGTTGCTCGACAAGTTGAACGAGGCCATCGGAGGCGACGACGACTTCTCGATCGGTCCCTCGTACTTCATGACGCCCGATGGCGGCGCCCCGCGCCTCGAACAGGTCTGGGAGCACGCGCTCAAGCCGCTGCTCGAGGAGCATTTCTACGGCGCCGACCGCGACATCGAGGCTGAGTTCGGCCTCAAGAGCCTGCGGCGCCGCCTGGCCGAGGAGGCCGACGCCACGACGGTCGCCGAGGAGCCGGCTGCGGATGATCGAGCCGATTGAGGCCTGGTCAACCGCAATCCGCAAGCTGACGCCGGAACAGGCGCGACAAGTCGCCGACGGCGGTCTGGTCACGGTTGGGATCCACGAGCCGCCCGATAGCTGGCAGCTTGCGGCGGATTCCCGCGTCGGGGTTGTCGCCGGCAGCGATTGGGAGATCCGCGTAGTGCCCCGCCTGGCGATCCCCAAGCTCATGTTCCTGCTCGCCTACGCCGTCGACCAGGACGGCTGGCGCGATTCGATCACCGCGTTCCAGCGGGATCCGGACTTCTTCGCCGCAGCAGCCAGCGGGTTCGCCTTCCACGCATATCGCGCGATCGAGCCCGGGCCGCTACGCGGCTACGTCACCGTGGACGAGCGCTCCTACGCGCTGCGGGGCCGGCTGCGCGTCGCTGATCAGATAAACCGGTCGAGCGGCCTGCCGCTCCCGCTTGAGATTACGTACGACGACTACGCGCTCGACGTGCCCGAGAATCGCATCCTCCGGGGAGCGAGCGACCTGCTCCTCCGCTTCCCTCGGCTCCCAGCGACCGCGCGCAAGCGGCTCCTCCGCATCCGCGCGACCCTCGAGGATGTCGAGCCGGCCACGGGCCCTGTCCCGATGCCCCAGATCACAAGGCTGAACCGTCGCTACGAGCCCGCGCTGCGCCTTGCCCTGCTCATCCTCGAACGGGCGTCGATCACCACGGAGAGAGGCGAGATCAGGTCGGTCTCGTTCGTCTTCGACATGAACCAGGTGTTCGAGGACTTCCTCTCCGCGGCACTGAGCGAGGCCCTTCGCCCACACGGAGGGATCGTCCGGCTCCAGTACCGGCGAGAGTTCCTGGATCACGAACAAGCGCTCCGGCTCAAGCCCGACATCACCTGGTGGCGGGGCGGCCGCATTCGTGCCGTAGTCGACGCCAAGTACAAGCAGCTCAAGGACGAGCGGTTCCCCAATGCCGACGCGTATCAGATGCTCGGTTACTGCGCCGGACTTGGCCAGGAGCGCGGCTTTCTTGTATACGCGCGCGACGTCGATCAGCGGTCTCGCACCCATCGAATCCGGGATGGTCGAACTGTCCTCGAGGTTCGCGCCATCGATCTAGAGGCGTCGCCCGACCAGGTCCTGAAGCAAGTCGCGGATCTCGCCGGTGAGCTTGCTCGCGCGTCCCATCTCGAGGAATCGACCGAGGCTGCGGCGGCATAGGCAAATCGTTGTCCCCGGCGTCATTGATGGTGCCGCTCGGGTCGAGCGGGACGACGCGGCTGCGGGCGCCGGCATTGCCTGCAGCCCTCACCCGAGGCAAGGTCGACGCCCAGGCAGCGCGTGCTTTCGGACTCAGGCTCGTCGGGTCGCGTCGGTCGCTTCCAACGCGGAGAGCTCGCGCAGGACTCCACGCAGCCACCGCAATGTTCGGGGCTGGTTCGGAGCGATGTTCGGCCAGTGCCCGAGCAGCTCTTCGAGGCGCTCGCGGGTCGGGACGTGTGCCAGGATCTCCACCGGGCCGGCGACGCCGCGATGGAAGTCCTCGAGATTGCTCTCCTCCTCGCCGGTGAGGCGCTCGCAGGTCAGCTCGCCGGTCCCCGCGTACCAGCACACCCTGTAGCGCTCGTCGCCGTCGCGCCAGTCATGGCCGAGCTCCAGGGCGTCGCCTCCGCGCCGCCGGTCGCTATCGAGGAACTCGGCGTAGCGCGCGTAGATCTGGCGCGGGAGCGGTTCTCCTTCTACTGGCATGACCTCGCCTCCGGTCCCGTTCCTGGTGACTTGAGGTAAAAGCAAAGTACCGGACGGCTCGCAAGCGTCGGCGCATGGGTCGGCGCCTCGAGCCCCAGGAAGCTCTCGGTCGTGCCGTGCGCGAGCTGCGGGTCGAGCGGCGAATGACCCAGCGCGAACTCGCGCAGGCCGCCGACACCAACGAGACGTGGATCTCGCACATCGAGTCCGGCCGGACGAATCCGGCCTGGGGCACGGTCGCGCGGTTGTCCGCCGCCCTGGGCGTGCGTGTCTCGGAGCTGGCGGCGCGCGCCGAGCGGCTGGAGGGAGGCGAGCGCTAGAGGTCCGGCCCGGGACCGAGCGGGAATCCTCCGTACGTCCAGTTCGCCTGCCT
>PKER01000176.1 GCA_002919115.1 bacterium | reverse complement strand
GCCGCTGGCGCCTCGGGCGCGCGGGCGCCGCGGCTCGCGCCTCCGCCCCGCCCAAACGAAAGCGGCCCGGTGACCCGGGCCGCTTCGCGAAGTCCTGGGAACCTGGTTCCCGGATCAGTTCTTGGCGATCCAGCCGTGGTCCTCGAGGTACTTGAGGATCTGCTGGGCCGACTCCTCCGGAGTCTGCTTCTCGGTCTCGACCGTGATCTCCGGGTTCAGGGGCTCCTCGTAGGGGTCGGAGATGCCCGTGAACTCCTTGATCTCGCCGGCGCGTGCCTTCTTGTAGAGGCCCTTCACGTCGCGCCGCTCGCACTCCTCGACCGAGGCCTTCACGTAGACCTCGATGAAGCGGCCGTCCATCATCTGGCGCGCCTCGTCGCGGATGTCGCGGTACGGCGAGATCGCGGCGGTGATCACCGGCACGCCGTTGCGCGAGAGCAGGTTGGCCACGAAGGCGATGCGACGGATGTTGGTGTCGCGGTCCTCCTTCGAGAAGCCGAGTCCCTTCGAGAGGTTCTCGCGAACGACGTCGCCGTCAAGCACCTCGAGCTTGGAGCCGCGCTTGAGCAGCTCCTTCACGAGCAGGTTCGTGATCGTGGTCTTGCCGGCGCCGGAAAGCCCGGTGAACCACAGGCAGAAGCCCTTGTCCTGGGCGGCGGCCTGACTCATCAGTCCAATCCCTCCTTGTAAGCGTCGATCAAGATCTGCGCAACCTCTTCCCGGGTGAACTCGGGCGGCGGCGTCTCGCCGGCCGAGAGCATCTCGCGCACCTTGGTCCCCGAGAGGAACAGGCGCGACTCCTGCGGGTGCGGGCAGGTCTTGTTCGAGCCCATGCCCTGGCACTCATTGCACCAGAACGTGTGCTCGAAGAACAGCGGCGTGATCCCGAGCTCGTTCAGGTCGATGTCGTCGAAGATCCGCTGCGCGTCGTAGGTGCCGTAGTAGTCACCCACGCCGGCGTGGTCGCGACCCACGATGAAGTGGGTGCAGCCGTAGTTGCGGCGGATGATCGCGTGGAGCACCGCCTCGCGCGGACCCGCGTAGTGCATCTTGCCGGGGTTCACGCCGAGCATCACGTGGTCCGGGTGGTAGTACTTCTCCATCAGGACCTCGTAGCAGCGCATCCGCACCTCGGCCGGGATGTCGCCCTTCTTGGTCTCGCCGATCAGCGGGTGGATGAAGAGCCCGTCGCAGATCTCGAGCGCGGCCTTGGTCAGGTACTCGTGCGCCCGGTGGATCGGGTTGCGCGTCTGGAAGGCGACGATGCGCTTCCAGCCCCGCTTCTCGAACTCGGCGCGCGTCTCCGCCGGCGTCTTGTACCGGCGCATGAACGCCTCGTCGTGATCGGGGAGCGCGTCAACCTCGATCGGACCGGCGAGGCAGCGCGAGCCCTCGGCGCGCATCGCCGCGACGCCCGGATGCTCGTTGTCGGTGGTCCGGTAGACCTTCTCGGCCTCGAAGTCGACGTCCTTCTCGAAGATCTCCTCGACCTTCAGCCTGCCCAGCTGCTTGCCGTTGGGGGCCTTGAGGTCGATCACGTCGCCCACCGAGCACTCGAAGTCGGTGGCGAGGGTGATCGGGATCGGCCAGATCTCGCCCGAGGTCAGGCGCATGTTCTCGCAGACCGAGCGCCAGTCCTCGGAGCCCTGGAAGCCCCGCAGCGGCGCGAAGCCGCCGTTCGCGAGCAGCTCGAAGTCGCTGGCCTGACGCGCCGAAAGCGTCAGGGCAGCGTTCTCAGCGCTACCCATTGATGCCGCACTCGGTCTTGTCGAGGCCGAACCAGCGGCCGTCCCGAGACTCGCCGGCCGCGGGCATGGTGCAGTGGGTGCATCCGATCGAGGGATATCCGCGATCGTGAAGTGGGTTGTAAGGCACAGAGTTCTCCTGGATGTGGTTCCAGACCTGCTGCTCGGTCCAGTCCGCCAGCGGATTCAGCTTCCACAACCCAAAGCGGCGGTCCCAGGCGAACTTGGGAGCGCCCGCTCTGGTTTGGGAGTCCGAGCGCCGGATTCCCGAGACCCAGCACGAGGCGTCTGAGAGTGCCTCCCGCATGGGCTCCACCTTGCGGATGCCGCAGCAGGCATCGGGTTGACGGCGCCAGAGATTAGCGCCGTGCAGCCGCTCTTGCTCTTCGAGCGAGATGCCTGCGTACCGCTCGAACTCGATGCCGTAGCGCTCGGCGAGCCTGTCGCGCGTGGCATACGTCTCGGGGAACAGCAGGTCGGTGTCCAGGTAGAAGAAGCGCGCGTCCGGGTTGATCGAGTGCGCGATGTCGATGATCACCGAGCTCGTCTTCTGGAAGGAGACGGCGAACTTGAGCCCGTCCGTCCCGAACCGCTCGAAGGCCCACTCGATCAGCTCGCGGGCGCTGAGCGGCTCGAGCTCAGCGGCGAGCTCGTCCGGATCGACGGGCTTGCCGTCCAGGGTGGGCGCGCCCGCGTCGCCGTTCCCCTCGTCCTCGAGGAACGGGCGCGGGCGCCCCAGGGTGATCTCTGCAAGTGGCTTCATCGCTCCTTAGGCTCGACCCTCAGATCGCGCACTCGCCCTCGCCGCGGATGACCTGGTAGGGCTCGGCGCGATTCCAGTCGATGAACTCGTTCATCGTCTCGAGCGAGAACTCGGCGGGCATCGCGAGGTCCTTGATCTCGTCCTCGAAGCGCTGGGTGCCGACGCGCGCCGCGAAGGCGTTGAACTCCTCGCCCTCCTGGCGCTCCGCCTCGTACATCCGCAGCCACCGCTCGACGGCGTCGGGCACGCGCTTCGCCGGGATGCGCGACTTGAGGCGCTGGCCGTAGGCGATCTCGCCGCCCTCGAAGTTGCCGCCGATGTGCGGGATGTACGCGGGGAGCTGGCGGCCGCCCACCTTGAGCGAGGCGCCGTAGAACCCGATGTTGCCGATGTGGTGCTGGCCGCAGCCGTTCGGGCAGCCCGACATCTTGATGTGGATCCGCCGCGTGAGCGGGTCGGTGATGTTCATCTCCTCGACGCGCTTCTGGATAGCGGCGTTGAGGCCCATCGAGCTCGTGATCCCGAGCTTGCAGCTGTCGGTGCCCGGGCAGGAGACCACGTCGGTGATCTCGAGCGCGCCGGGGTCGCCCAGGTTGAGCTCCTTGAGGCGCCGCCACACGTCGTAGACCGACTCGTTGCGGACCCAGCGCAGCACGAGGTTCTGCTGCACGGTCGTGCGTGCGAAGCCGCCCGTGTACTCCCGCATGATCTGGGCGAGCCCGCGGAGCTGCTCCGGCGTGAGGTCGCCGCGCGTTACCTTGACGGCCACCGTCGAGAAGTCCTCCTGGCGCTGCGGCTTCACGTTCGACTCGCGGAAGCGCTCGAACTCGGCGGCGTCGCCGTTCGGCGTGCCGTAGCTCGTCGGCGGCGCCGGCGCGTTCGCCTCCTCGTCGTAGTCGAAGCGCAGGCGCTCGACGTCGAAGTCGCGCTCCGCCACCCAGTCGCCCTTGAGCTCCTCGTCGACCATCTCGCGGAAGGCGTCGATGCCGATCTTGTCGATCAGGACCTTAATGCGGGCGCGGGCGCGGTTCTTGCGCAGCCAGTTCTGGCGGTCGAAGATCCGGAAGACGGCCTCGGAGACCTTGAGGTAGTCGCCGTTGTCGAGCTCGACGAAGTCGTAGAGCGTGGGGGCGACGCGCGGCATGATCGACGTGCCGCCGCCGACCCGGACCTCCACGCCGCGCACGCCGTCGCGCAGGCGCGGGATGAAGCCGATGTCGTGGATGCCGGTCATCGCGACGTCCTCGTCGGTGGCCGTGAACGCCGTCTTGACCTTGCGCGGCATGAGCTGGGTGGTGGGGTGCCGCACGAAGTAGCGCACGTACGCGGCGGCGTAGGGCGTGATGTCGAACGGCTCGCCCGGGGTGACGCCTGCGTACGGGTCGCCGGTCACGTTGCGGACCGTGTTGCCGCAGCCCTCGCGGGAGGAGAGGCCCGCCTCGGCGAGCTCGCGGATCAGCTTGGCCGCGTCCGGCAGGGGCACGTGGTGGATCTGGATGTTCTGCCGGGTCGTGATGTGGCCCTTGCGCAGCGGCGCGTACTTCTCGATGACCGTGGCGAAGGCCTCCATCTGCTCGGGCGTGATGCCGCCCATCGGCAGCTTCGTGCGGATCATCTGCACGTTGGGCTGGCGCTGCCCGTAGACGCCCTGCTTGAGGCGGAAGCCGATGAAGACCTCCTCCGGCGTCTCGCCGCGCAGGAACTTGCCGGCCTCGGTGTCGAAGTCGTCGAACTCGCGCTCGAGGATCGGGATGACGTGCCCGGGGGCGTCCTCGACGACCTCGGGGTTGTCGAGGCTGCCCTCGCGGCCCCGCTTCTGGGTGGTGATCGGTTCCATCGCGCCTGCCTCCTGCTTCCGTCGGGGGAGGCGGGCGAGAATAACAGAAAACTCGGTCTGTTTTTTGGTCTTTTTTGGGGAGGCGCCTAGCGTGGCGGGAGGCCGCTCGGCGCGCTCCCCGGCGGGTTCGGTGCCGGGACGCGACGGCCTGGCCGGCTCTCCGGCCAGTTCGGCGCGCAGCCGTTCGGCGTGCCGCAGCGCCCGGGCGATGTCGGCCTGTTCCTCGGTGGGGGCGCGGGTGCCCTCGGCCAGCGCCAGGGCGGCCTCGACGGTGTCGATGCCGCCCAGCACGTCCGCCACGTCCGGGCCGAACACATCGAGGGAGCCGCGCTCGCGCGCCTCGCTGCGGCACAGCCCGGCCAGCTCACAGCGGGCGATGCAGCCGGGCCGGTAGCGGGACGGGACCTGCCGCAGGTGGGCGGTCAGTTCTTCGGGCGGACGGGTGGGCCGGCCGCACTCGTCGGGGGCCAGGTCGAAGGTCAGCCCCGGCGGCAGCGGCTCCAGCAGCTCCTCCACCCGGCGCATGCGCCGCAGCTGCCGCCGGATCGTCGCGATCTGCTTGCGGGCGTCCACCTGCGTGGCGGTCGGCGTGTTGCCGAAGTTCTTCGGCGTCACCAGCACCACCGAGGTGGCGACGACGTCGGGGTCGACGCCGTGCTCGGCGAACATCTCCTGCAGCGCCACCACGTAGACGGCGGCCTGCTTGACGGCCGCGGCGGCGTGCTCGGGGTCGGCCCGGCCGTCGATGACCGGGAACGATTTGATCTCCACCACGTGGAAGCGGCCGGCGGCCTTGAGGGCCACCAGGTCCGGTTCCAGGTAGACGGGGACGCCGCCGATCTGCAGCCGCAGCAGCGGGTGGTCGAACAATGTGCCCGGCTCCCTGCCGGCGGCGGCCGCC
>PKER01000348.1 GCA_002919115.1 bacterium | reverse complement strand
CCCGCGCGCGGGCGGCTCGCCGTCCAGGCAGCGCCTGGATCTCCTCGGGGTCGCGAAGCGCCCGCCGTGCCTCTTGTTGACCTCCGGCGGTTGATCCCGCCAAACGCCGGGGTCGCGGCGGTCGCGCTCGCGAGCGCGACCTGTCGACGAGTGATCCCACGATAAGTCGATGTCGGGCGAGCACGTCGCCGCCGGTGGCTACGGTCATGAACCGACCTCGAAAGGCGACTCAAGCGAGGGGATGCGACCGCTGCGATCGACAAGGCGAGGCTGGCTTGCGCTCGCGTGCGCGCTCGCGCTGCTCGTGGTCGCGCTCGGCGGGTGCGAGGAGGTAGGCGGGGACG
The DNA here is from genome assembly GCA_002919115.1 of bacterium. GTDB lineage: Bacteria > Actinomycetota > Thermoleophilia > Solirubrobacterales > 70-9 > RSA11. Next base: position 4,924 of record PKER01000348.1, on the reverse strand, counting down.
ACGACCGACGCGACCGCGCGCCCGCGGACGCGGGCAAGCGCGAGCGCCCGGCGCGTGCGAGCCGCGGGCGGGACCGCAAGGGCGCGCCCAAGGCCAGCGCCGCGCGTCTCGGGCGTGCTCCCGGCATCCCCCCGGACGCGAAGCGGACGACCGTGGTCGAGGTGACCGACGGCGACACGGTCAAGCTCACCGACCTCGGGGCGTCGCGGATCATCGGCGTCGATACGCCGGAGGTCTACGGCGGCGCCGAGTGCTACGGCCGCGAGGCGTCGGAGTTCGCCAAGTCGCTCCTGCACCCCGGCGACACCGTCTACTACCGCCACGGCGTCGAGCGGACCGACCGCTACGGGCGCGACCTGGTCTACCTGTGGCTTCGGGGCGGGACCTTCTTCAACGCGGCGCTCTTGAAGGAGGGCTACGCGGTCACGCTCACGATCCCGCCGAACGTCGAGTACGCGGACTTCTTCCGCCGCCTCGCAGCCAAGGCGCGCGCCGCCGGCCGGGGGCTGTGGGCGAGCGACACGTGCAACGGCAACCCCGACGCGCCTGCGGGCGGCTCGCCGTCGCGCAGCGAGACCACCTCGGCCCCCGGTGGAGGCCCGGGCGGCGGTGGCGGGCGCGGCTGCGAGCCCGGCTATACGCCGTGCGTACCGCGCTACCCGCCGGACCTCGACTGCGCCGACATTGGCCACCCGGTCAGGGTGACCGGCAGGGACCCCCACAACCTCGACGGCGACGGCGACGGGCGCGGCTGCGAGTCGTACGGCTGAGCCCGTCGTCTAGCCTGCGCGCGTGGGCGCCTCCAAGGCAACCGACGCCGCGCGGATCACGGTCTCGGCCGCAGCGCGCGCGGGGCGCACCCCGCAGGACGTCGTCGGGCTCGCCGGCGAGCTCGGCCTGCTGGGCTGGGTGCGCGAGGGCGAGGCCGGGGAGCTGCTGGTCCACGCGGAGGGCGGCGCGGGCGCCGTCGGCAAGCTCGCCGAGCGCCTCGGGATCGAGGGCGACCGCGGAAGCGCGCTCGAGCGGGTCAAGGCCGAGGGCCACGAGCAGTTCGCGATCCGCGGCGTCCCCGCGGGGCCCTTCCGGGTGCTGCGCCGGGTGGGCCGCGGCGGTTTTGAGCTGCAGCTCGAGGTCAGGGGCGAGACGCGCGCCTGGGCGCTGCCCAAGGGGCCGTCGATGGACCCGGCCGCAAGGCGCATGGCGTTCGAGGCGAGGCCGGGCGAGCCTGTCGCAGGCGAGCTCGAGGTCTGGGACTCGGGCAGCTATGAGCAGGGCGGGCGCGTGCCCTGGCCGGAGGCGATCGAGCGCGGACACGCGGTGTTCGTGCTGAACGGCGAGCGGCTCGAGGGCGGCTTCGCCCTGCAGCGCACGAGCGCGAGCCCGCGCGCGAAGTGGCTCCTCATCAAGCGCCGCGACGACCACGCGCGCCCGGGCTCGGACGTGGTCGCCGAGTCCGACCCGGGCTAGCCCTTCGCGGCCTGCTGGCGAGCGGCGATTCCGCCGAGGCGCTCGCGGCGAAGTTCGAGGCGCTGCGCGAGCGCGGCCGGCTCGCGGTCGCCGACGCGGGCCTCGCCGCCCAGCAGTTCAACTGGCTCGTGCTCTCGATCCCGATCAACCGCGCGATGTTGAACCCGCGCGTGCGGTTCACCGAAGCCGAGCTTGACCGCTGGGCCGACGAGGCCGTGCGCGTCTTCAGGGCCGCGTGCCTGGCGGACTCTTAGTCGCTACACACCCAGGCGACCCGGCGGGCCTTCTTGGCGCCGGTGCGCTTCTTGGCGGCGCGGCGGGCCCGCTTGAGCGCGGTGGCCTTCTTCCTGGCCGCGCCCCAGAAGTAGCGGCCGCGGGCGTGCACGACCGCGGCGCAGCCGTTGCGCACCCAGACCACGACCTTGCAGCGCCCCGCGCACTCGCGCTTGGCCCGCTTCTTCGCGGCCTTCTTCTTCGCGTATCCCCAGCTCACGCCCGCCGCCCCGGTGTTCGGGTTCACCGCGATCGCGCCGTAGGCGGCCTCGGCTGCCGCGGGGGCGACGGTCGTGGTGGCGAAGGCCACGAGGGCGAGCGCGAGCACGGTCGGGATCGCGCGCCGTTGTCCCATAGACAGTTCCTCCTGTTCGGAAGCGGGAGCTTGCGCTCCCGGCAACTGTCCCCCCGGCCGCGCCGCACGTTAACAACTCGGGGTGCCGCCGAGTAACCCGCGCGCGTCGCCCGTCGCAGGGCGCCGCCTGCGTCTCGTGGAGCGGTCGCCGGGGAGGCAGGCGAGCCCTAGACTGAGCCTCTCCGGCCCCGATAGCTCAGCTGGATAGAGCGACTCCCTCCTAAGGAGTAGGCCGCAGGTTCGAATCCTGCTCGGGGCGTGCGGCCGCACCGGCCGAGGCGATGGGCAAGGTCTACGACGAAATCACCCCGCACCAGCGCGAGTGGATCGCGCGGCAGGCGATGTTCTTCGTCGCGACCGCGCCGCTCTCGGCCGACGGCCACGTGAACCTCTCGCCGAAGGGCCCGATCGGCTCGCTCGCCGTGCTGGGGCCGCGCGAGATCGCCTACCTCGACGTGTACGGCAGCGGCTCGGAGACGATCGCGCACCTGCGCGAGAACGGGCGTATCTGCGTGATGCTCTGTGCGTTCGAGGGCCCGCCGCGGATCCTGCGCCTGCACGGCCGGGGCGAGGCGATCATGCGCGACGACCCGCGCTTCGAGGAGCTGCTCGCGCGGGCGGGCTTCGAGGACCCGTCCGTCCCGGAGGCGCGCCGCTCGATCATCCGCGTCGACGTGACTCGGATCTCCGACTCGTGCGGCTACGGCGTGCCGCTGCTGCGCTTCGAGGGCCTGCGCGAGCACCACGCCCTCTCGGTGTCGAAGCGCGTGCGCGTCGTGGGCGAGGAGCGCTACCGCGCCGAGCAGGTCGCGGCGGCCGGGCGCAGCATCGACGGGCTGCCCTCGCTCGCGGACTGACGCCCCTCCGCATCCGGCCGCTGGTTTACTGGTCGCGTGCCCCTCACGCAGTACTACGTGGCCGCCTCCCTGGACGGCTACATCGCCGACCCCGACGACGGCCTCGACTGGCTCACGCGCTACGAGGGGAGCTACGAGGGGCCGGGCGCGGCGGACGACCCGATGGCCGCGGGCGGCTCGTATGAGGCCTTCTACGAGCGGGTTGGCGCCCTGGTCAGCGGCTCGGCCACCTACGAGTGGATCCTCCGGCACCTGGGCGAGGTGGACGAGGCGCTGGAGAGCGGCGTGGCGTGGCCGTACGCGGGCAAGCCCTACTGGGTGCTGAGCTCACGGGAGCTGCCGGTACCGGAGGTGGAGGGCGCCGACGTCAGGGTCGTGGACGCCTCCGCCGAGGAGATCCACCCCGAGCTCGCCCGGGCGGCCGGCGAGCGCAACATCTGGGTCGTCGGCGGCGGAGGCGTCGCCTCGCAGTTTGCGGCCGCGGGCCTGCTGGACGAGCTCCACCTCACCGTGGTCCCCGTCGTGCTCGGCGCCGGCAAGCCGCTGTTCGCGGGGCCGCTGCCGGTGATGCGGCTGCGCGCGGTCACGCCGATCCGCAACGGGATGGTCGAGCTGCGCTACGAGCTCGCGCGCTAGCCGACGCAGGGCGTACGCTGCGCGCGAGATGAGCCCAGGGCGACCCACTCGCGCCGTGGCGCTGCTCGCAGCGGTGGCGCTCGCCCTCGCCGCCTGCGGGGGCGGCGGTGACGACGACGCGCGGCCCGAGCCCGGGCCCCGCCCGGTCGAGACCGCGCACAAGCTGCCGAAGCTGAAGCGCGGCTGGGATCCCCGCGTGAACCGCCGCGCGGGCATCGCGATCGGCGAGCCGCCGGGGTGGACGACGCGCAACCGCGGGACGACGACGATCCTGCGCTCGCCCGACAAGCTGATCGCGGTCACGGTCACCCCCGATCGCACCGACGACGCGCACGACATCCCCCTCGAGCAGTTCGCGGCGCGGACCTTCGTCGCCCTGTCGGGCTTCGAGGGCGAGCTGCGTCCCTCCGAGCCGCGCCCGTTCAAGTCGCGCTACCCCGCCGTCCAGGTGCAGGGCCGCGGCACCGCCGCCGATACCGGCGTGCGCCAGCGCTTGCGCGTCGTCGTCATGCGGCGCGACGCGCTCGTCACGGTCGTGGCCGTGATCGCCGAGGACGCGCGTCGCGCGGACAAGGTCTTCAGCCGCAACGCGGTGGACGCGGTGCGCACGATCCGCACGCGCCCGGTCGGCAGCGTGCCGGCGGGCTGAGCGCTCGACGCCCCGGCCCCGCCGGGTTCAGACTCGCCTACCGCGATTGGGGTACTCACCGCCGGAACGCGGCGCTTGGATGAGGGAGATGGGTGTATGCGCAGACTTCTGTTCGGATCCGCAGCGGCTTCCGTGCTGCTCGCATCGGGGCTGCTCGCGGCCGCGAGCTCAGGCGCCGTCGAGGGGACGGTCACGGTCGATGTGACCTTCGACACCCCGGGCGAGACGTTCTTCGAGGTGCCGGCGGGGGTGCGGGCGATCGACGTGGTCGCCGTCGGCGGCAACGGCGCCAGCGTCTCGAACATCAACGGCGTCACGGCCAACGGGGGCCGGGGCGCCAGGGTGAGCGGCAGGATCTCGGTCACGCCCGACAGCGCGCTCTGGGTCCGGGTCGGCGGCAACGGCAGCGGGGGCCGCATGAGCCCGGGCGTCGGCGGCTTCAACGGCGGCGGCAACGCGCCCTTCGGCCCCATGACCCCCACCTACTACAACATGGGCGGCGGGGGTGGCGGGGCCTCCGACGTACGCACAGAGCCCGGCGGCTCGGGCCTCTCGCCCGACCCGCGGCTGATCGTGGCCGCCGGGGGCGGGGGCGCCGGCCATCCTGCCAACGGCTCGACGGTCACGGGCGGCAGCCACGGCGGCCATGGCTGCTCCGGGTCCGGCGCCGCCGGCGCGACCGGGACC
>PKER01000163.1 GCA_002919115.1 bacterium | reverse complement strand
CGCCAGCTCGGCCTCGAGCGCGTCGAGCGAGGCCCGGATGTGCGCGAGGCGCTCGGCCACCGTCGCCCCCTCGCGGCCGCCCGCCTCGGCCTCCTCCTGCTCCTTGGCCCGCAGGGCGGCGCGCTCCGCCTCGTGGACCTCCTCCATCGAGTTGATGATGATCGCGATGAGGATGTTGATGATGATGAAGGAGGCGATCAGCACGTAGCTGATGAAGAAGACCCACGACCAGGGGTGGATCTCCATCCCGGCCTCGAGCAGCGCGGGCCAGTTCTCCAGGGTGAGCATCGTGAACGTGCTGAGCAGCGCGTCGCCGATGTTCCCCCAGTTCGCCGGATCCTCGTCGGCGAAGAGGATCCACCCGACCATCCCGTAGAGGTACATGACCAGGATCGTCAGCACGACGAGACTGACGATCGGCGGGATGCTCCGCACCATCGCCCGCACCAGGATCCGCAGGTCGGGCAGCACGGTCAGGATGCGCATCACCCGCAACAGGCGGACGACGCGCAGCATCGTGATGTTCTCGCGCAGGAACGGCACGTACGCGACGCCCACGACGACGAAGTCGAAGAGGTTCCAGCCGTCGCGGAAGAAGCGCCACGGCGCCCCGCCGAAGGCCGCGACCCGGATGATGATCTCGACCGTGAAGATCGCCAGGAAGACGTCGTCGACCGTCGTGAGCGCCGAGTTGAGGCCGGACGGGATGTCGTAGGTCTGCACGCCCAGCGCGATCGCGTTGAGGACGACCACGACGAGGATGAACCCCTGAAAGAGGCCGGAGTCGGCGATGCGCTTGCACCGTGCGGCGATCACGAGCGCAGGCATATATCAGGCCAGCCCAGGGCGCCGCCGCGACCCCGGCCGGCGACGCTCGTGCGGTCCCGCACGAGCGTCCCGTCCGACGGGCGGTCTACGGTCGCACCAGCGAGAGGTGCAGCCGGTCCCGCACGGGGCGCGCTCACCTGCAAGCGACATCTCCCGAAAGGAGAGACCGATGGCCGAGGGCTATTGCGTCAAGGAACGCAAGAAGGTCGAAATCAAGGACGCCCAGCAGATCACGATGAAGAACGGGCGGCCGGCGATCCAGGGCGTCTGCCCGGATTGCGGCACGAAGATCTTCAAGATCGGGAAGCTCGACTGACGGGGCGGGGGCGCGCCGCGCCCCGGCTTCCGCGCAAGCCGCGTAACACCGCGCGGCCGGATGCGGATGCGGCGCGTGCGTAGTGCCACAATGGGACCACGGCCCGATCAAGCCGCGGTCCGATGGAAGGTGCGCAACGCCCACTCGAGCTCATCCTGGCTCGCAATTTCCTGACGAGCGTCACCACGCCAGCCGTGCTCGTGGACGGCGAGGGGACGTTGCTCTTCTACAACGAGGCCGCGGCCGCCCTGCTGGGCCGCTCGTTCGAGGAGGCCGGGCAGATGCGCGCCGACGAGTGGATCCGCGCGTTCGCGCCGGTAGACGAGGAGGGCGAGCCGCTGGAGCTCGACGGGATCAACCTCGCCGGCGCGCTCAAGTCGGACCGGCCGGCCCACAGCGAGATCCGCATCAGGACCGCCTCCGACGGGTACCGGGCCCTCGAGGCCGCCGCGCTCCCCATCGTTGCGGCGCAGGGCAAGGCCTCAGGGGCCATCATCATGTTCTGGACGCGCACGGACAACGGCGAGACGTGAAGGTCAAGATCTGGGGAGCGAGAGGCTCGGTCCCGGCCCCGGGGCCGACGATGAACCGCTACGGCGGGAACACGTCGTGCGTCCAGGTGACCTTCCGCGACGAAAGCCAGCTCATCCTCGACGCGGGCACCGGCATCCGGGCTCTCGGCCTCGAGCTCGCCGGCGCCCCGAGGGTCGCCATCCTCCTGACGCACCTGCACCTGGACCACATCCAGGGGCTGATGTTCTTCCACCCGTGCTTCCGGCCGGAGTGCGAGATCACGATCTGGGGGCCGTCCTCCCCCGAGGCCTCGCTGGAGGACCGGATCGCGCGCTACATCTCGGCGCCGCTCTCACCCGTCGAGGTGCGCGAGCTGCCCTGCTCGGTGGCGTTCAACGACGCGCCGGCGAGCGAGTGGCGGATCGGCGACGTCACGGTCCGCGCCGAGGCGGTCACCCACCGCGGGCCGACGCTCGGCTACCGGATCACCGACGGCGAGACCACGCTCGCCTACATCCCCGACCACGAGCCCGCGCTCGGCTCGTCGCTGGACGACCTCGCCGACGAGTGGATCTCCGGCTACGACCTCGCGCGGGACGTGGACCTTCTGATCCACGACTGCCAGTACACCGACGCCGAGTACCCCGCGCACGTCGGCTGGGGCCATTCGGCGCTCGGCGACGCGCTCAAGTTCGCCGACCGGGTGGGCGCCAAGCGGGCGCTGCTCTTCCACCACGACCCCCTGCACACCGACGAGAAGCTCGACGCGATGGCGGCGGAGGCCGCCGAGCGCTGGCGCGCCATGGGACGCGATCCCGAGACCATCGCGCTGGCCCGCGAGGGCGATGAGATCGAGGTGAACGCACCCGGACCGGCTGTCCACCGGGCCCGGGAGGGCCGTTCGACTTTCGGTACAACGGCCGCGCCGCAAGTTTCGACGCGCGGCTAAAGATCCCCCTTCCGCCCGCGCATACCTTCAGTCGCGATCCGTACACCGCGACCGCTGGGCGCGCGCTCGGCGGTAAGGAGGCAGTGAATGACGAAGAAGCTCAGCCTGGGCGCGCTTGGCGCGCTTGCGGCTTTGCTGATCTTGCCGGGGGCGGCGTTCGCCCAGGACCCGGCAGAGCTCCTGGAGGCAAAGTCCCTGGAGCTGGACATGACGTGGGTGGCCGTTGCCTGCATCCTCGTCTTCCTGATGCAGGCCGGCTTCATGTTCCTCGAGATCGGCTTCTCGAGGCAGAAGAACGTCGGCACCGGCGTGGCGAAGATCTTCGTGAACTTCGCCATGATCACGATCGCCTGGTGGGCCATCGGCTACGGCATCAGCGGCCCAGGGAACGATTTCTTCGGGACCGACGGGTTCTTCTTCCACTTCGGCCAGGAGATCGGTAGCGGCGAGGACGCGTTCACGGTCGCCGGCTCGGACGCGATGCTGATGCTGTTCGGGCTCGCGTTCGCCGCGGTCTCGCTCGCGATCGTCTGGGGCACGACCCTGGAGCGCATCAAGTTCGGCGCGTACGTCATCTACGCGGCCGTCTTCGGCGCCGTCATCTACCCGCTCATCGCGCACTCGGTGTGGGGCGGCGGCCTGCTCGCCGACGTCGGCGGCAAGCCGGTGATGGACTTCGCGGGCTCCTCCGTGGTCCACCTCACCGGCGCGGTCGGCGGCCTCGCGGCCCTGCTCCTGCTCGGCCCGCGGAAGGGCAAGTACGGCCCCGACGGCAAGCCGCGCGCGATCCCGGGTCACTCGATGCCGCTGGTCGGCCTCGGCGTGGTGCTCCTGTGGATCGGCTGGTTCGGCTTCAACGGCGGCTCGACGTTCGGCACGGCCGACTCGTTCTTCGGCGAGGCCATGCTGAACACGCAGCTCGCCGCCGCGGCCGGCGTGCTCGGCGCGGTGCTGACCGTGTACCTGAAGACGCGCTCGCTCGACGTCGGCATGGCCGGCAACGGCGCGATCGCCGGCCTGGTCGGCATCACGGCGCCGGCGGGCTTCGTCGAGTACTGGGCGGCACCGATCATCGGGTTCCTCGCCGGCGTGCTCGTCGTGGTCGGCGTGCTGGCCATCGAGAAGCGCCTGGACGACCCGGTCGGCGCGCTCTCCGCGCACGGCCTGGCGGGTATCTGGGGCACGATCGCGGTCGGCATCTTCGCCAGCCCGCGGCTCGTCGACATCGACGGCGGCGCCTCCCCGGGCATCTGGTACGGGCTGTTCAACGGCGACGTCGCCTTCGGCGGCACGCTCGGTCAGCTCGCTGTCCAGGCGCTCGCCGTGGTGCTCACCTTCGTGGTGGTGTTCATCCTCTCCTACGCGACGTTCGCGCTGATCAAGGCGACGATCGGCCTCCGCGTCAGCGAGGAGGAGGAGCTCGCGGGCCTCGACATCTCCTCGCACGGGATGTACGGGTACCCCGAGTCCTTCATCCCGCAGGAGGAGTACCCCGTCACGAGCGGCTTCGAGCCACACGTCGCGGGTACGCCACTGGCAACGCCTACCCCTGCCCAGCAGGCGAGCTCGTGAGAGGGGAGGTGAGCTAAGTGAAGAAGATCGAGGCGTACATCCGCCACGAGGCGTTCGAGCCGATCCGCTCGGAGCTACTCGAGAAGGGCTTCCCGTCCCTCTCGATCACCGAGGTGAAGGGCTCGGGCCGCCAGAAGGGCATCGTCGAGCACTACCGCGGGTCGACCCTCACGGTGAACGTGCGGCCGAAGCTGAAGGTCGAGGTCGTCGTCGAGGACAAGGACAAGTCCCTCGTCGTCGAGACAATCCTGAAGCACGCCCGCACGGGCGCCGTGGGCGACGGGAAGATCTTCGTGATCCCCGTCGAGGAGGCGATCCGCATCCGCACCGGCGAGGAGGGCGACGTCGTCCTCCAGGCCCACGACGAGGCGGAGATCCCCGCGTAGGGAGCGAGGACCAGCGACGTGCCGCGCCCGGGCGCAGCGGGGGCCCCGGGCGCGGCATCGCTCCCTTCATCTGGCGCCGGCATGCAGGATCTGCACTCGAGGATGCTCGCGGCTTTGCTCGACGGTGAGGGACTACAGAGCGTCGTCGAGCTGGCGGCCGCGGAGGCGGGGGCGCCGGTCGCCGTAGTCCTGCCGAGCCGCAACCTGAGGGCCGCGTCCGACGACTCCATCGACCTGGACGCGCTGCGCGCCGCGGGCGGCGAGCGGCCGCCCGGGGTGGCGCACCTCGAGCCGGTGCGCGTCGGCGACGAGGTGATCGGCGAGGTGTTTGCGCTGCAGGCGCGCAACGGGGTGCCGCGGCCGAGCATCGACGTCGCGGAGGTCCTGCGCACCGCGGCGCTCGCCGTGGTCACCGAGGTCGCGGTGCTGGACGCGCGCGACGAGCTCGCCGGTGAGCTGCGCGGCTCGCTGCTCGAGGACGTGCGCGCGCAGGCGGTCTCCGCCGACGAGATCGTCCGCCGCGCCGCCCGGCTCGGCTGTGACCTGACCCGGGGCGCGGTCGCGTTCGTCGCCGAGATCCGCAGCGTCCTGCCGCGTCACGCGGCGGCGCTGGTCACGAGCGAGCACGACGGGGCGATCGCGGAGGTCCTCGACCCGAAGGGCGCCGCCGACCAGCGCGTCTACGCGCTCCTGCCGGCGCGCGGCGACGGCGACGCCGAGGAGCG
>PKER01000105.1 GCA_002919115.1 bacterium | reverse complement strand
CGCGGCGAAGGCGGCGCGCGAGAGGTGCTCGATGAGGCGCGGCACGTCCGCAGCCGACGTGCGGGCCGCGCGCAAACCGGCCGCGGCCGTTTCGTTGTCGGGGTCGAGCGCGAGGGCGTGCTCGGGTCGCGACAGCCGCGAGCCCGTGCGCAGCGTGTGGCGCAATAGCGAGGTGAGCGACGCCGCCTCGGCGCCGCTGCCGCAGACGTCGCCGACGACGGCGACCCATCCGTCCGGCACCGGATAGAGGTCGTAGAAGTCGCCGCCGACGTAGAGGCCCTCGCCGCCGGCTCGGTAGACCGCCGCCGCCTCGATGCCCTGCGGGCGCGGGAGGCGCGCCGGGAGGAGGCGGCTCTGCAGGATCTCCGCGGTGCCGCGCTCGCGCTCGTACAGCCGGGCCGAGTCCAGCGCGAGCGCGGCCCGGTTGCCGAGCTCGAGCATCTGCTTCATGTCCTCGTCCGTGAAGTCGCGCGCGCCGGGGCGCCGGAGGCGCCCGAGGAGCATGAGGCCCACCCGGCGGCCGCGGGCGAGCAGGCGCACGACGATCAGGGAGGAGAGCCGCACCTGGCCGATGCCCTCCGTCTCGTTGCCCGCCTCGAGCGCGGCCTTCGCCTCGGCGCCGAAGAGCAGCTCGGCGCGGCCGGGGTTGGGGCCCAGGGGGATGCCCGCGACGCGCTTGCCGGCCGCGAGCCGCTCGCGCAGCTCGGGGTCCTCCGCCGCAGCGCCCACGCGCCGCCAGCCCCCGTGCGAGCGCTCCTCGACGTCGACGACGCAGAAGTCGGCGATCGAGGGCACCAGCTCGTTCGCCAGCGCGCTCATGCGCTCGCGCACCGTGAGCCCGCTCTCGAGGACGTCGGCGGTGCGCGCCTGGAGCGCGTCGCGCTGCGAGCGCAGCTCGGCGCCCCGGCGACGCGCCTCGAGCCGCGCCTCGCGCCGGTCAGCGAGCACGAAGACGAACGCCACCAGCAGGGCGACGAGCAGGCCACCGAACCCGATGCCGAACGCCACGGCCTTCGAGGGGCCCTGCGGGCCGGCGGTGCGCACCGTCCACGCCCGGCCGGCCACGTCGGCGACGGTCTGCCGCGCGTGCTCGTTGCCCGCGACCCCCGTGTCGTAGAGGACGTCCTCCCCGTCGGCGACCGAGAACTCGGTCCCCGCGGGGAGCGCGTCGGTCACCTGCTGGGCGAGCACGCGCATGTAGAAGGTGCCGGTGACGAACCCGCTGATCGCCTTGCGGCGCTGCGACGGGGTGCGATGCGGCATGTCCGGGCGGTACAGCGGCTGGAACACGGTGACGCCCAGCTCGCCCGTGCGGACGGTGGTGATCGGCGCCGTCGCCGTCGGCTCGCCCTTGTCGCGGGCGACGTTCGCAGCGTCGCTCCGCGACTTGTCAGAGGCGAGATCGACGCCGATGAACGTCGTGCGGGACCCGCTCCGGGGCTCGATCAGCTCCACCGGGTAGTAGACGTCCTGCGCCGGCCGCGGGATCGTGCGGCCGGCCTCCTCGTCGATGCCGACGATCGGGCGGTCGTTCAGGCGTTTGCGCTCGAACCACTCCCGCCTCGGCCCGTCCACGCGCGGCGCCCAGACGATCGTCTCGATCGTGTGGCCGTCGAGCACCTCGCGCGCGAACCGCCGGAAGCGGTTGCGGCCCATCGTGCCGTCGAAGTCCAGAAGGCCCTGGGCGCCGCGCAGGCTTCCCGCCGTGAAATCGACAGCGCGAGCCACGGCCGCGGCAGCACGCCGGGCCAACGCGTCGTTCTCGCGCTCGACGCTGCGCTTCTCCGCTTCCCAGACCTCGAACGCGACCAGGATCGCGCCAACGACGATCGCGAGGACGATCAAGCCCCGCAAGGCTCGGTTGCGCCGCATCACCGGCAGCCTATCCGCCGCGGGACGCGCTTGGAATGGGGTGCGCCCCCGGGATCGGGGTAGGCGAATGCCGGGCGAACCCATGCTAAGGACGATGGCCACCGCTGCCCTGTGCTCGGCACTCACGTGCCTGATCGCCGCGGGCGGCGCTGGTTGCCAGTTCCCCGCTGACCCGGAGGGAACGCTCGAGAGGGTCCGCGGCGGCACGCTGCGCGTGGGCGTGGTCGACAACGAGCCCTGGGTCGTCCTCGCCCCCGGCGAGCCGCCTGCGGGGGTCGAACCGGAGCTCGTGCGCCGCTTCGCGGAGCGCCTCGATGCCGACGTCGAGTGGGTGGAGGGCAGCGAGTCGGAGCTTGCCGCAGCGATCCGCGGCTTCCAGCTCGACCTCATCGTCGGCGGGCTCACGCGCTCGTGGCCGTACGCCACCGATGCGGCGCTCACGCGCTCGTACGTGGACACCGAGATCGAGCTTGGAGTGCCGTCAGGCACGGAGATCCCCGACTCGCTCGGCGGTATGGAGATCTGGGTCGAGCGCGGCAGCGAGGCGGCGGCGCTTCTGCGCCAGGAGGAGGACGATGCCGAGCCCCTCTACTTCGAGCGGCTCGAGCAGGTTGACGGGCCGGCGCTGCTCAACACCTACGAGATCGCCGCGCTCGGGTTCGAGCGCACCGACTACATCCTCCGCGACGACGAGCACGTGATGGCGGCGCCAAGCGGCGAGAACGCCTTCCTCGTCGAACTCGATAACTTCCTGCTCGACCGGGGCGAGGAGGCCGAAGACCTGCTGTACCGGGAGGTCGCGCGGTGAGGTACCCGTCCGGGCACGAGCTTCCGCCGGAGCAGCAGCGGGCGAACCGCAAGGCCGTGCGGCTCGAGTGGGTCTCGGTGGGCTACTGGCTGACCGCGATCGTCCTCTTGTACTTCACGCTCGGCCAGTCGCAGGCGATGAAGGCGGCCTGGGTCGAGGACATCCTCGCCCTCTTCCCGGCGGTCGCGTTCCTGGTCGCGTCGCGGTTCCGCCACCGCCCGCCGAACGGCCGCTTCCCGTGGGGTTACCACCGGGCGATCACCGTCGCTTACACGGTCGCGACCGTCGCCCTGTTCGCGCTTGGCGCCTACATCGCGATCGATTCCGTCGACAAGCTCCTGCGCGGCACCCACCCGCCGATCGGGATGGTCGAGGTGCTGGATGCGCAGGTCTGGCTCGGCTGGCTGATGCTCGGGGCGCTCGCCTACTCGGGGATCCCCCCGGTGATCATCGTCCGGATGAAGCGGCCGCTCGCCGAGGCCCTGCACGACAAGGTGCTGTTCGCGGACGCGAAGATGAACCGCGCCGACTGGCTCACCGCCTGCGCCGCGGCGGCCGGCGTGATCGGGGTCGGCCTCGGGCTCTGGTGGGCTGACTCGGTGGCCGCCCTCGTGATCGCCGCCGACATCCTGCACGACGGCCAGCGGTATCTGCGCGCGTCGGTCTCGGACCTGATGGACAAGTGGCCGCGCACCTACGACGAAGCCAAGCCTCACCCCGCGGCCGAGCGCGTGAAGCAGGAGGTCGCCGCCGTGCCCTGGATCGCCGAGGCGGCGGTGCGGATGCGTGAGCACGGGCACACGATCACGGGCGACGTGTGGGTCGTGCCCGCCGGGAGCGAGGCCGGCCTCACCGAGCGTCTCGAAGCGCTCAGCGACCGCCTGCTTGACCTCGACTGGCGGGTGCATGACGTCGTCGTCGCCCCCGTGACGTCGCTCGAGGAGGTCCCGGAAGGCGTGCGCGTGGAGGGGGCCGCGCGGCGCCGGTGAGAGCTCAGCCGCCGCTCGACGAGCGCAGCAGCGCGCTCGTCGTCTGCTCGAGGACGCGGCGCCAGGCCGAGGAGGTCTCCTCCGCCCGCTCGACCTGCTCCATCACGTGGCGCACGCGGCGGCCGGAGATCTGGATGCCGTGCCGGTCGGCGACCGCCTTGTAGTGGTCGTAGTCGCGGGCGAGCTTCATCGTCACCGACTCGAAGCCGTGCTTGGCGATCTCGAGGCGTGCCTTGTAGTCGAGGATCGACGTCCCGAACATGAGCTCGTCGTCGAGCTCGGGCTCGATCAGGACGATGTCGACGCCCGGGTAGCTCTCCGCCCAGTCCTCGACCGCGCGGTGCAGGCGGTCGTGGGACATCATCCGGAAGACCTGGTTCCCGATGCCGGCCATGCCCATGTCGGAGATGCGGTGGGCACGCGAGCCGGTGAGCGTCGGGATGCGCTTCTCGAACTTGTTGATGTACGGGACGAGCGGGTTGATCACGACCACGAACTCGGCGCCCCGCTCGATCGCCACGTCGATGTTCGTGGTCGAGAGGATGCCGCCGTCGATGAACTCGCGGCCCTTGATCTCCACGGGCTCGTAGACGAACGGGAGCGCGCCCGAGGCGGCGACGGCCCGCGAGATCGGCACGTCCGCCCACTCGCCCTCGCCGAGGATGATGCGCTCGGTCGAGTCGAGGTCGGTGGCCGTGATGTAGAGCTCGCAGGCGAGCTCGCGGAAGTCGTCGGTGCGGTCGGGGTCGGAGAGCACCTCGCGCACGTAGCGCTCGATGCCGGTGCCGCGATACATGCCCGTGGGCAGGGCCGAGGCGAGCCCCGTGGCGATGTCGACGGCCGACGACTCGCCGATGTTCTCGACGAACTCGCGCAGGAGACCGGCGAGCCGGAACGGCAGGGTCACCGACTTGCGCAGAAACCCCGCGTAGTTGGGCTTGAGCAGCATGCCGAGGTCGATGTCCGGGATCGGTGAGCGCAGGTCCCGGTTGAGCACCCGCATCATCTCCTCGGGCGTGACCCCGTTCGCGGTGAGGCTCGCGATGAAGGCGCCGGCGCTCGTCCCCACGTAGACGTCGAAGTCGTTCACGGTGCGGTTGACGGCGAGCAGGTCGAGGGCGCGCAGGGCGCCGATCTCGTAGACGCCGCCGGTCAGGCCCCCGCCGCCCAGCACGAGCGCCGTCTTCGACGGCTTGTCACGCCGCCGCCGGGCGCGCCGGGCCTTGGCGTCGGCGCTGGGGTCGAACTCGACAACCTTCCCCATGGAGCCAGTATCGCAGGGCGGCGGGCCGTCACCGGCCGCCCGACCACAACCAACCGCGACGAACGCGACTCCCCAAACCCCAACGTTCAGCCCTCCAAACCCCAACGTTCAGCCCTCGTGTTCGAAAAACGCACACCACGGCTGAACGTCCCCCGGGGCCGGCGGGACCTTCAGCCCTGGTGTTCGAAAAACGACGACCAGGGCTGAACGTGGTTCGCCCCGCGCTAGCCTGAACCGCGTGAGGAGAGTCTTGGCGCTGGCTGGGGGCGCCTTCGTTCTCGCGGTCTGCGCGGGGGCGGTGTCCGCCGATGCGCTCGATGCGGGGGCGCAGCGGGCGAGCCTCGCCGCGCGCGCGCCCTTCGGCGCCGTCCTGACG
>PKER01000323.1 GCA_002919115.1 bacterium | reverse complement strand
GCGCTCGCCGAGCTCGGCCGCCGCGGGATCACCTCGGTCCTGCTCGAGGGCGGCGCGACGCTCGCCGCCGCCTTCCTCGAGGCGGGGGAGATCGACGAGCTGCGGGTCTTCGTCGCGCCCAAGCTCCTGGGCGGCGCGGACGCCCGCCCGCTGCTCGCCGGGACGGGCGCCGAGCGCATCGCCGAGGCGCAGCCCGCGCTCGCCCTGGCGTGCGAGCCCTCGGGGGAGGACATACTGATCAAGGCACGCCTGCGGGAGTGGTGATGTTCACCGGGATCGTCAAGGAACTGGGCAGCGTCGAGTCGGTCGAGCGGACCGCCGACGGGGCGCGCCTGCGGATCGGCGCGGGCTTCGCGTCGCAGCTCGCCGAGGGCGACTCGGTCGCCGTGAACGGGGTCTGCCTGACCGCCGCGGCGCTCGCCGACGGCGCGTTCGAGGCGGACGCGATGAACCAGACGCTTGCGCTCACCAACCTCGGGGAGCTGGAGGCGGGCGCGCGGGTGAACCTCGAGCTCGCGCTGCGGGCCGGCGAGCCCCTGGGCGGGCACATCGTCCAGGGGCACGTCGACGGCGTCGGCGAGGTCGCCGCGGTCGAGCCCGACGGCTTCGCGCGCCGTGTGCGCGTGCGCCTGCCGGAGGGGCTGCGCCCGTACGTCGTCGAGCACGGGTCGATCACGCTGAACGGCGTGAGCCTCACCGTGGCGGCGCTGCTCGCGGACGGCGTGGAGGTCTCGCTCATCCCGGAGACGCTCGAGCGGACGACGTTCGGCGCGGCGGCGGCGGGCGACCGGGTGAACGTCGAGGTGGACGTGATCGCGCGCTACGTGGAGCGCCTGATGCAAGGCTTCGTACCAAGAAGGGAGCTAGTCGAGTAGCCATGGCCGAGCAGTCGGAGAAGACGTCAGTCGGGACGGCCGACGTCGAGGAGTCGGCGTTCAGCACAGTCGAGGAGGCGATCGAGGAGATCCGCCGCGGCCGCATGGTGGTCGTGGTGGACAGCGAGGACCGCGAGAACGAGGGCGACCTCGTCCTCGCCGCGCAGTTCGCGACGCCCGAGGCCATCAACTTCATGGCGACGCACGCCCGCGGGCTGATCTGCCTCGCGCTCACCCCCGAGCGCTGCGAGGAGCTGGGCCTGAAGCTGATGGCGGCGAAGAACGAGGCGCCGCTGGAGACGGCGTTCACCGTCTCGATCGAGGCGCGCGAGGGCGTGAGCACGGGGATCTCGGCGCACGACCGGGCGCGCACGGTCCAGGTCGCGATCGACCCGCACTCGGGCCCGGGCGACATCGTCCAGCCCGGCCACATCTTCCCGCTCAAGGCGAAGCCGGGCGGCGTGCTGGAGCGCGCCGGCCACACCGAGGCCGCCGTCGATCTGGCGCGGCTCGCCGGGCTGATCCCGGCCGGGGTGATCTGCGAGATCATGAACGAGGACGGGTCGATGGCCCGCGTGCCCGACCTCGTCGAGTACTGCCGCAAGCACGGCCTCAAGATGGTCACCACCGCCGACCTGATCGCCTACCGGCGGCGGACCGAGAAGCTCGTCGAGCGCGTCGTCTCCACGCGCCTGCCGACCGCCTTCGGCGAGTTCACCGCGGTCGGCTACCGGGCGCTGCTCGACGGCAAGCACCACGTCGCGATGGTGAAGGGCGAGGTCGCGGGCAAGGAGGACGTGCTCGTGCGCGTGCACTCCGAGTGCCTCACCGGCGACGTCTTCCACTCGCTGCGCTGCGACTGCGGCGAGCAGCTGCAGGCGGCGCTGTCGATGATCGAGCGCGAGGGCCGCGGCGTGCTGCTCTACCTCTCCCAGGAGGGGCGCGGCATCGGCCTGCTCAACAAGCTGCGCGCCTACAAGCTGCAGGAGGAGGGCCTCGACACCGTCGACGCCAACCTCAAGCTCGGCCTGCCCGCCGATCTGCGCGACTACGGGATCGGCGCGCAGATCCTGCGCGACCTGGGCCTGAGCTCGATCCGGATCCTCACCAACAACCCGAAGAAGATCGTCGGGCTGGAGGGCTACGGGCTGTCGGTCACCGAGCAGCTCCCGATCGTGGCCGTCCCCAACCCGCACAACGAGGCCTACCTGCGCGCGAAGCGCGACCGGATGGGGCACGCGCTGCACCACCAGGGACTCGCGCTCGACGACGAGATGATCCTCTCCGAGCGGATCGAGAAGGAGCGGAAGGAGGCGGCCGGTGAGTGAGTTCACCGCGGAGGAGCGCGAGCTGCTCGCCCGCGGCGAGTGGGCGATCTGCGTGGCGACGTTCTACGAGGACCTCGCGGAGCGCCTGGTCGGCGGCGCCCTGGAGGGCTTCGCCGACGGCGGCGTGAGCCCGGCGTCGGTGCACACCTACGAGGTGCCCGGCGCTTTCGAGCTGCCCTTCGCCGCCAAGGTCTGCGCGGACTCGGAGCGCTTCGCCGGGATCGCCTGCCTCGGGGTCGTGATCCGCGGGGAGACCGACCACTACGACTTCGTCTGCTCGGAGGCGGCGCGCGGCATCCAGGACGTGCAGCTGCAGACCGACGTGCCGTGCGCGTTCGGGGTGATCACCTGCGACACGCGCGAGCAGGCGGAGGCGCGCGCGGGCGGGGGCAAGCGCGACCAGGGCCGTCACGCCGCCCACGCTGTGATGCGCTCGGCGCTCCTGATGGAGCGCGTGCGCGGGGGCGGCTGAGGTCGCCGGCGGGCGGCCCGCTACCATCCTCCGTCGCAATGGCGAAGGTATGTCACAGCTGCGGCAAGGGCCCGGCCTTCGGGAACTCGCGTAGCCACTCGATGGTCGCTACGCGGCGCCGCTTCAACCCGAACCTTCAGAAGGTGCGCATCGACGACGGCGGCCGGCCGCGCCGCGTGTACGTCTGCACGCGCTGCCTGAAGTCGGGCAAGGTCACCAAGTACGCCTGAGCCCGGCGCCTTCGGGGGTCAGGCCAGGGAGGAGTCGAGGCCGCGGGACGCGGCCGGTTCCGCATTCCCGGCTGGGGTAGCCGTCAGGCTTTCCGATGGGGTTGCGTCTTGCGCTCATCGCCGACACGCACATGCCGCGCGGGCAGCGGCGGCTCGACGACGCCTGCGTGGACGCGCTGCGCGCGGCCGACGCGATCGTGCACGTCGGTGACTTCCACGGCGAGGAGGTGCTCGACTGGTTCGAGTCCCTGGGCCCGCCGCTGCGCGCCGTCCACGGCAACGTCGACGTGCCCGCGGTGCGGGCGCGGCTGCCCGAGCGCGCGGAGTTCGAGGCGGGCGGGGTGCGGTTCGGCCTCGTCCACGACTCCGGGCCTGCGCGCGGGCGCCTGGAGCGGATGCGGGCGCTCTTCCCGGACGCTGACGCGGTGATCTTCGGCCACTCGCACATGCCGCTGCACGAGGAGGCCGGCGGCTTCCACATCTTCAACCCGGGCAGCCCCACCGAGCGCCGCCGCGCGCCGCGCCGCTCGTTCGGGATCGCCCGGATCGAGGGCGGGACGGTCCACTTCGAGCACGTCTGGTTGTCCGGCGAATGACTCCCACCGCCCCGTACGCGCGCAATATCCTCGTCAACCGCCCGTGGCCGATCCGTCCGTAGAGCGCTTTAAGAGCGTCGTCTCCGTGGCCTACGCGCACCTTGAGACGCGCAGGCAGGAGATCAACGACCTCAACGTCTTCCCGGTCGCCGATGGCGACACGGGCGACAACATGGCGCTCACGCTGCGCCACGTGATCGACGAGCTCGACCGGCTGCAGCGCGAGAGCGCGGACGGCGACCCGTCGCGCCCGGAGATCGTGCGGGCGGTCGCGCGCGCGGCGCTGATGGGCGCGCGCGGGAACTCCGGCGTGATCCTGAGCCAGATCATCCGCGGCGCGGCGGAGAAGCTGGCGACCCCGCCGGGCACGCTGATCGACCCGGAGCTGATCGAGGAGGCGCTCTCCAACGCGAGCGACGCGGCGTGGGCGGCGGTGCGCGAGCCGGCGGAGGGCACGATGCTCACGGTGATCCGCGACATGGCGGAGGCCGTGCGGGAGCGGCGCGCGGAGCTCGCGCAGCGCAAGCTCGAGCCGGACGCGAGCGAGGAGGAGCAGAACGCGCTGCTCGCCGAGATCCTCGCCGCGGCGCTGTTCGCAGGCGAGCGCGCGGTGCGCCACTCGCCCGAGCAGCTCGACGTGCTCGCCGAGGCGGGCGTGGTCGACGCCGGCGCGCTCGGGCTCGTCGTCATCCTCCGCGGCGCGCTGGCGGCGCTGGTGGGGGAGGAGGCGGACCTCCCGGAGCTGCCGCGCTACGAGCCCACGCGCGTGCGCGACGTGCACCACACCGAGTCGCGCTTCAAGTACTGCGCGAACTTCATCCTGATCGGCGAGAACCTGGACGCGAGGGCGGTCGTGCCGCGCCTGGAGGAGCTGGGCGACTCGGTGCTCGTCGTGGGCGACGACGCGACGCTCAAGGCGCACGTGCACACCGACGACATCGAGGCGGTGAAGGCGGTGCTGCGGGAGTTCGGCGCGATCGAGCGCGAGGACATCGCCGACATGCACGAGCAGGAGGCCGAGCGCGCCGCGCGGCTTGCCCGGACCCGTTCGAAGGCGGTCGCCGTGGCGGGCGGGGAGGGGATCCGCAGGCTGTTCGAGGAGCTAGGCGTGCAGGTCGTCGACGGCGGGCCGACGCTCAACCCCTCGACCAACGACCTGCTGAAGGGGATCGAGGCCGCGCCCGCCGACGAGATCGTCCTGCTTCCGAACTCCAAGAACGTCCTGATGGCCGCCGAGGAGGCCGCGCGCCTCAGCGACAAGACCGTGATCGTCGTCCCCTGCCAGACCCAGCAGGGTGCGCTCGTCGCGCTGGTCGAGTTCGACCCGGACGACAGCGCCGAGGTGAACGCCGCGCGTATCGAGGAGGTCCTGGCCGACACCCGCGTGGGCGGCGTCGCGCCGGCCGCCAAGGACGACGTGGAGGGGCGGTTCGAGCGCGGCGAGACGGTCGGCTTCGAGGGCGACGAGGTGGTCGCCTGGGGCGAGCTGCGCGCGACGCTCGACGCCACGGTCCAGCGCCTCGCCGAGGGCGCCGAGATCCTCACCGTGATCGCGGGCGCGAACCCGCCGATCCCGCTGGAGGAGCTCGACCTCCCGCTGCCCGACGGCACCGAGGTCGAGACCTACGAGGGCGGCCAGCAGCACTGGTACTGGCTGCTGGCGGCGCAGTAGCCCACCACCGCGACCTCAACCTTCCGACGGTTGATCCCACACTAAGTCGCACTCGCGACGGGCCCCGACCGCCGCGCCACTCCAAGTGAGGCGGATTTGTTCGCCTATGTCGTACGAATCCGCCTCACATCCCGAGGTGAGGCGGATATGTG
>PKER01000318.1 GCA_002919115.1 bacterium | reverse complement strand
CGGCGAGGTAGCTCAGTTGGTAGAGCACACGACTGAAAATCGTGGTGTCGCCGGTTCGAATCCGGCCCTCGCCACTCTCCCGGCCCCCGCAGCGGGGCCTTTTTCATGCAGGCGCTCCGGCGGGCGCTGCGGCACCGGGCTCACCGCGCGGGCCCTTCGGTGCGGCAGGCTCCCTGGGCCTTCGGCGCGAGCCCGTCCCTGAGCGCGCGCAGGAGCTCGCGGAGCTGTTCGCGCTGGCGGTCGTCCAGGGATGCGAAGAGCTCTTCCTCCGCCGCTGCGTGGGCCTGCGAGGCGCTCATGAACCGCATCTCGCCGGCCTTGGTGAGCGCGACGAAATGGCGCCTGCGATCGGCCGGGTCGCGCCGGCGTTCGACCAGCCCCTCGGCCTCGAGCGGGTTGAGCAGGGTGACGAGCATGCTCGGCGCCGTGTCCATGATCCGGGCGAGATCGCTCTGCGCGAGCCCGCCGTGGTCGTGGAGCAGCCCGAGCACCTGGAACTGCCGGGAGGTGAGGCCGTGCGCGGCGTGAGCGGCGCGCAGGCGGTTCGTCGCGACCTGGCCGAGGATCGCGAGCTGGAGCGCTGGGCCGTCCGCGTGCTCCTCGAAGGTGCGCGCGGCTGCGCGCGGCGGTGGATCGGATCGGGGACTCATGGCCGGGCCGCTAAATTAGCGCGGTAAATCGTTTAGATATATAAACGATTAAGCAGCAATAACGCAATCAGGAGGCCCCATGCAAGCGATCACGCTCGACGCCCACGGCGCCGCGCCGGCGCTCCGCGACGACCTTCCCGAGCCCACCCCGGCTGAGCACGAAGTCATCCTGCGCGTGCACGCCTCCTCAGCGAACCCCGGCGACAACATGATCGCCGCGGGCCTCCTTGCGAAGGAGGGCCTCGAGTACGAGTTCCCCGTGACGCTCGGCAGGGACTTCGCGGGGGTGGTCGAGCGGGCCGGTGCGGCCGTCCGCGACCTCGAGCCCGGCGACCGGGTCTTCGGCGTGGTGCTGCCCGCCGCCCCCACCGTCCGCGCGGGGGCGTGGGCGGAGCTGATCGCGGTCCCCGCCGGCCAGGCGATCGCGCGGGTGCCCGACCGAGTCGACCTGGCCGTCGCGGGCGCAGCGCCGGTCGCGGGGCTCGCCGCGATCGCCGCCGTCGAGGCGCTTGAGATCACCCCCGGCGAGGACGTCCTCGTCGTCGGCGCGACGGGCGGCGTGGGCAGCCTCGCCGTTCAGCTCGCAGCGCGGGCCGGAGCGAACGTCATCGCCCCCGCGCTGCCGCAGGACGAGGGCTTCCTACGCGACCTCGGCGTCAGCGTCGTCCTGCCCCGCGAGGGCGACCTCGTCGCCGCCGTGCGCGAGCGCTTCCCCGACGGGGTCGACGCCCTGCTGGACCTCGTGAGCTACGTGCCCGGCGCCTACGACGCCGCGCTCAGGGACGGCGCGCGCGTGGCCTCGGCCACCTGCGCGGCGGGCGAGGGCCCGGGGCGCACCAACGTGATGGGAGACCCCACCCCGGAGAGCCTCGAACGCCTCGGGGCGCTGCTGGCCGACGGCACGCTGCGCGTCCCCGTCCAGGCGAGCTACCCGCTCGCGCGGGCGCCGGAGGCGCTCGCCGCGCTCGAGACCGGGCACAAGCAAGGCAAGCTCGCGATCGCGTTCGCCTGACGCCGGCGGCGGTCCGCAGCCGACGGGCCCCGAGCCTCAGGCCCCCGCAGCCGCGCACACCTCGGCCCGCCGCATGAGCTCCGCGCGCCGCCGCGTGTTCGCGGTGAGCAGGGCGGCGCGCTCGTACTCGGCGGCGGCCTCCTCGTTGCGGCCGAGGCGCTCGAGCAGGTCGGCGCGGACGGCGGGCAGCGGCGGGTACTCGGCGAGCGCGGGCTCGCCGGCGAGCTCGTCCACGAGCCTGAGCGCCTCCTGCGGCCCGGAGGCCATGCTGACCGCGACCGCGCGGTTCAGCTGGACGACCGGCGAGGGCATGATCTGGGCGAGCCCGTCGTACAGCGAGACGATCCCGTCCCAGTCGGTGTCGTCCGGCGTGGGCGCGACCGCGTGGCAGGCGGCGATCGCCGCCTGGAGGGTGTAGGGGCCGATCGGGCCGCCGGTCGCGTAGGCGCGCTCCAGCGCCGCCAGGCCGCGGCGGATCAGCAGCCGGTCCCAGCGCGTGCGGTCCTGGTCGGCGAGCAGGATCGCCTCGCCGTCGGCCGAGACGCGCGCCCGCGTCCGCGACGCCTGGAACTCCATGAGCGCGGCGAGCCCGTGGACCTCGGCCTCGTCGGGGAGGAGCTCGGCGAGGATCCGGCCGAGGCGCAGGGCCTCCTCCATGAGCTCGGGGCGGATGACGTTCTCCCCCGAGCTCGCGGAGTACCCCTCGTTGAAGATCAGGTAGATGACCTCGAGTACCGCGGCGAGCCGCTCCTTGAGCTCGTCGCGGCCCGGCACCTCGAACGGCACGCGCGCCGCCGCCAGCGTGCGCTTCGCGCGCGTGATCCGCTGGGCGATCGTGGCGCGCGGCTTGAGGTAGGCGGCGGCGATCTCCTCTGTCGTAAGCCCGCCGAGCAGCCGCAGCGTGAGCGCCACCCGCGCCTCCGGAGAGAGCACGGGGTGGCAGGCCGTGAAGATCAGCCGCAGCAGGTCGTCGTCGAACGGGTCGTCGACCTCCGCGGCCAGGTCGTCCTCGATCGCACGCCGCAGCTCGGCGTCGCGGCCGAGCTCGGCGACCTTGCGGTCGTGGACCTCGGCGCGGCGCAGCCGGTCGATGGCGCGGTGCTTGGCCGTGGCCGTGAGCCAGGCGCCCGGGTTGTCGGGCACTCCCTGCGTCGGCCACTGCTCGAGCGCGGCGACGAAGGCCTCCTGCGCCAGGTCCTCGGCGAGGCCGACGTCGCGGACGACGCGGGCGACGGCCGCGATCACCTTGGCGGACTCGATCCGCCAGACCGCCTCGACCGTCGCCCTGACGTCGCCCCTCGTCACCGTCCCGGTGCGCTCGCGCTACTGCGCGGCCTCGCGGAGCTTCTGCTCCTCGGCGCGCATCTCCTCCATCTTCTCGCGGAGCTCCGGCGTGAACTCCTCGCCGAAGTCCTCGGGCTCGTAGAACGGGCGGAGCTCCACGCACGACTCCTCGCCGGTGGGGTTGGGGATGCGCTTCGCCCACTCGATCGCCTCGTCGAACGACTTGACCTGCCAGATCCAGTAGCCCGCGACCAGCTCCTTGGTCTCGGCGAACGGCCCGTCGACGACCTTGCGCTCGTCGCCCGAGAAGTACACGCGCGCGCCCGCCGAGCTGGGCTTCAGCCCGTCGCCGTCGAGGATCACGCCAGCCTTGATGAGCTCCTCGTTGAACGCGCCCATCGCCTCGAGCATCTCCTGCTTGGGCAGCACGCCGGCCTCGGTCTGCTCGTTCGCCTTCACCAGCACCATTACTCGCATCGTTGCCTCCTTGTTGGTCTCGGTGGTGCTTCTACCCATGCGTCGAACGAGCCAGCCCGAATTCGACACGGTCCTGAAATTCGGCCGGGACGGATCGGCCGCTCGGGTTTAGAGTCGAAGTATCGACCCCCGCTACGAGGTACTCGATGACGCCGCGTGGCTGGCGCAGCAGTACGTCGCCAGCCTGGGCGACCGGCCGGTTCGCGAGCGCGCGAGCATGGGGGAGCTGCGCGCCGCGCTCGACCTCGAGCTGACCGACGAGGGCGAGGACCCGCGCGCGGTGATCGCCGAGCTCGCCCGCGACGCGGAGCCGGGCCTGGTCGCCTCGGCCGGGCCGCGCTACTTCGGCTTCGTCGTGGGCGGCGCGCTGCCGGTCGCGGTGGCCGCGGACTGGCTCACCTCCGCGTGGGACCAGAACGGCACCAACTACCTGGTCTCGCCCGCCCCCTCGATCGCGGAGGAGGTCGCGGGCCGCTGGGTGAAGGAGCTGCTCGGGCTGCCGGCGGACGCGAGCACGGGCTTCGTCACCGGCTGCCAGATGGCGCACTTCACCTGCCTCGCGGCCGCGCGGCACGCCGTGCTGGCGGAGCGCGGCTGGGACGTGGAGGCACGCGGGCTGCGCGAGGCGCCCGAGATCCGCGTCCTCGTCGGCTCCGAGGCGCACGTCACGATCGGCGTCGCCTGCCGGATGCTCGGCCTGGGACGGGACCGGATCCTGGGCATCGCATGCGACCGCCAGGGCCGCATGCGCGTCGACGCGCTGCGCGCCGCGCTTGACGATTGGGACGGGCCCGCGATCGTCTGCGCCCAGGTGGGCAACGTGAACACGGGCTGCTTCGACCCGCTCGCCGACGTGGTCGAGGCCTGCCGCGAGCACGGCGCCTGGTGCCACGTCGACGGCGCCTTCGGGTTGTGGGCGGCGGCGAGCCCGCGGCGCCGGCATCTGGTCGCGGGGGTCGAAGGGGCCGACTCCTGGGCGACTGACGCGCACAAGTGGCTCAACGTCCCGTACGACTGCGGGATCGCGATCGTCGCCCGCCCCGAGGACCACAAGGAGGCGATGGCCTCGACCTCTCCTTACATCCCACCGCACGACCCGGACGTCCCGTGGGCAGCCGACTGGGTGCCCGAGCTCTCGCGGCGGGCGCGGGGCGTGCCGCTGTACGCGGCGCTGCGGCACCTCGGCCGCGCCGGCGTCGCCGAGCTCATCGACCGCTGCTGCGACCACGCGGCCCGCATGGCGGCGCTGCTCGCCGAGGGAGGCCTCGAGGTCGCGAACGACGTCGTCCTCAACCAGGTGATGGTGCACGTGGCCGACGACGCCGAGGCCACGAACGAGGTCATCGCGCGCATCCAGCGCGACGGCACGTGCTGGCTGTCGGGCAGCACGTTCCAGGACATGCCGGTGATCCGCATCTCGATCGTCGGCTGGCAGACCACCGCGGAGGACATCGAGCGCTCGGCGAAGGCGATCCTCGCGGCTGCGCGCAGCGTGCGGCGTTCGGGGCGGCGATGAGCCGGGCGGCCGGGGCCGGTCTTACTCCGAAACGGAGAACGGAGGAAGAGTGCGCAAGCTGATCTACGCGATGGGGGTGACCCTCGACGGCTACATCGCTGACCCGGAGGGCGGGATCGACTGGTCGGTCCCCGACGAGGAGCTGCACCGGTTCCACAACGACCGCACCCGCAGGCTCGAGGGGCACCTGCTCGGCCGCAACCTCTACGAGACGATGACCTACTGGGAGGACCTCGACCTGAGCGAGGCGGGTGAGGTCGAGCGCGACTTCGCGGGGATCTGGCGGGCGCTGCCCAAGGTCGTGTTCTCGAGCACGCTCACCGAGGTCGTCGGCAACACCAGGCTCGTCTCCGGCGACCCGATAGCCGAGGTCCGCGCGCTCAAGGCCGAGGGCGACGGCGAGTGGGGGGTGGGCGGCGCCCGCCTCGCGCACGCGCTGCTGGAGCACGACCTGATCAACGAGT
>PKER01000058.1 GCA_002919115.1 bacterium | reverse complement strand
GCCCTCGGTGTTCTCGGAGACCACCCAGTCGCCGCCGTCGATGCGGTACTCGGTGTAGGCGACGCCGGAGGGCTCGGCGCCCGCCCCCGCGCTCACGTTCGCGGTGCCGACCATGCCGGTCCACGTGCCGTTCGCGAAGGCGGCGTGCAGGCGGCAGATGTAGATCCACTCGCCCTCCTGCTCGAAGGTGTAGGAGACCGGATCGCCGCCCGGCATCACGATGCCGTCGGTGACCTCGAAGATGTCGTCACCGCTCGGCGACGGGTCGCCACCCGGTGGCACGAGCCACACGTCGTGCGGGAAGCCCGCGTCCTCCGGGAAGTTCCAGGTGATCTGGTCGCCCACGACGAGGTCCACCTCGTCCGGGTTCCAGTCGCCCGGGCCGGCATCGACGTCGTAGTTCTGCGGCTCGCCCGCGGAGCCCGCCGGGTCGGTCGCGATCAGCGTCACGTCGACCGGCTGGTTGTAGCTCTGCTGAGGCGGCGCGCCGTTGAGCTGCGCGGTCGTCTCCGGCGGCGTCGTGTCCTCCGGCTCCTCCTCGCACGGCTCACGGTCCGGCTGGATCCTCACCCAGTGGTAGGTCGCCGGGATCTCGTTCGCCGCGGCCTGCGTGGACGCGGTCGCGTACACGCCGATCCGCGGGTTCTCGATGCCGGCGAGGTTGGTCGTGCCGATCGTGGTCCAGCTCTCACCGTCGCTGGAGAACTGGGACTCGACCGTCGTGCCGTTGTTCGAGACGTACCGGAGGTAGAAGGTGTCCGGCACCCCCGCCGCGCTTGCGGTACCCGGGAACGACGCCGAGCCGCCGGTCTCCTTGATCAGCTCGAAGCCACGGCCGCCACTCCAGACCATGCCGGTCTTGATGTAGTTGTCGTCGTTCGAGTAGATGATCAGCCCGGCGTTCTGGAAGTCCTGCGTCGGGCTCCAGGTCATCTGGGTCGTGATCGACCAGGGCTGCGACCCGCCGCCCGGGAGCGGCTGGACGACGATGTTCGGCAGGCCCTGGTCGCCCTGGAAGATGTCCGACTTCGCCGCGGTCAGCGTCAGCGCGCCCTCCGCGACGGTGAGCCGCGAGTCGTCGCGGCGGATGACCTCCCAGCGGTCCGTGTTCAGCTCGCTGCCGTCGAACTCGTCGGAGCGCGGCAGGCCGCACGGCGCGCACGGCTCACGGTCGGGCTGGATCGCGATGTCGTGGAACAGCGCCGGGATCTCGTCCGCGGCCGCCTGCGTCGACGCGGTCGCGTACACGCCCAAGCGCGGGTTCTGGAGGCCGTTCAGGTTGGTCGTGCCGATCGTGGTCCAGTTCTGGCCGTTGGACGAGAACTGGGACTGCACCGTGTTGCCGTCCTCCGAGACGAACCGGATGAAGTACCGGTTCGGCGTGGAGCCGGCCCCGACGGTCCCCTCGAACGTGGCCCCGCCGTTCGTCTCCTTGATGAGCTCGAAGTTGCGGGAGCCGTTCCAGACCATGCCGGTCTTGATGTAGTTGTCGTCGTCCGAGTAGATCAGCAGGCCGGCGTTCTGGAAGTTCTGGGTCGGGTTCCAGGTCATCTCGACCGTCATCGACCACGGCCGCGAGCCGAGGCCGGGGACCTGCTGGACGACGATGTTCGGCAGGCCCTGGTCGCCCTGGAAGATGTCCGACTTCGCCGCGGTGATCCGCAGCGCGCCGTCCTCGACCGCGAGGCGCGAGTCGTCGCGGCGGATCACCTGCCAGCGCTCGGTGTTGAGCTCGCCGTCCTCGAAGTCATCCGAGAACGGCAGGCCGCACTCGTTCTCCGCGTCGATCACGCTCACGGTGACCTTGTCGGTGGTGGTGCCGTTGTCGTCGGTGACGGTGAGCGTGACCTCGTAGGTGCCCGGCTCCTCGAAGGTGTGGGTCGGGTTCACCTCGTTCGAGGTCTCGCCGTCGCCGAAGTCCCACTCGTAGGTGGGCGGCTCGTCACCGCCGCGGTCGGACAGCTCGCCGCGGAAGTTCACCTCGAGCGGCGCCGCGCCGAAGGTCGGCGTCGCCTGGGCCTGGGCCTGCGCCGGCAGGCCGCCCTTGCGCTGCTCGATCCGGTAGACGCCCGCGTCGGGGTTGACGTTGTACGAGCCGTAGTTGAAGTTGTTGCCCCACTCGATCAGGTAGAGCGCGCCATCGGGGCCGATCTCGATGTCGTGCGGGTGACGGAAGTCCTCGTTCGGCATCAGCCGCGTGGTGCCGCCGTAGGACCCGTCGTCGTTGACCTTGGTGAGCAGGACCACGTTGCGGGTCCAGTCACCCCAGATCAGGCGCCCGTCGAACCACTCCGAGAGCTTCACGTCGGAGTCGAGATCCGGGTCGTAGCGGTACACGGGACCGCCGATCGCCGCCCGGCCGCTGCCCGACGGGATGTCCGGGAACTCCGGCGAGTTGCCGTACGGGTAGTAGATCCACGCCGGCTTGCCGGGCGGCACGATCTCGAGCCCGTTGTTCAGCGGCGAGTGGTTGAACGGGCCGTTCTCGCAGTCGAAGTACGGGATGTTGTTGTCCTGCGGGCCGGGCGGGCCGACGTCAGGCCAGCTCGGGTTGTTGTCGCCGGGGTAGCCGGCGGCAGAGCTGCCGGTGCCCGTCCAGACCCACGGGCGGTACGCCTTGTTGTCCGCGATGCAGTACGGCCAGCCGAAGTTGCCCGCCTCGCGGATCTGGTTGATCTCGTCGTAGCCGCGCGGGCCTCGGCCCGTGGACGGCGGCGGCGCGAGCGAGTCGTTGCCCGCGTCCGGGCCGACCTCGCCCTGGTAGATCCAGCCGGTCTTCGGGTCGAACCCGAACCGGAACGGGTTGCGGTGGCCCATCGTGTAGATCTCGGGCCGCGTCCGGTCCTCGGTGTCCTCGGACTCGTCGAAGAGGTTGCCCTCGGGGATCTCGTAGGTGGACCCCACTCCCGGCGGGTCGTCGGGAGTCGCCTCCTCGATCGGGTCGATGCGCAGGATCTTGCCGCGCAGGTCGTTGGTGTTGCCGGCGCTGCGGCGCGAGTCGTTGGCGTGACGCGCGTCGGTCGCCCAGCTGTCCGGGTTCTGGTTGCAGTTCGCGTCGCCCGGGTTCCAGCTGTTCGGGCCGCACGGGCGGGCGTCGTGGTTCGAGCGCCCGTCCGAGCGCGCGTGCTCGGTGTCGTCACCGGTCGACAGGTACAGCAGCCCGTCCGGCCCGAACTGGACCGAGCCGGCGGTGTGGCAGCAGACCTGCCGCTGGTGCGGGACCTCGAGGATCACGACCTCGGAGTCCATGTCGAGGCGGCCCGCCTCACCGGCCTCCGGGTCGAAGGTGAACCGCGACAGGCGGTGCGTGCCCATCTCGGTCACCGGGCCCGGCACCGAGTAGTAGAGGTAGACGAAGCCGTTCTCGTCGAAGTTCGGGTCGAGCGCGATCCCGGTCAGGCCGTTCTCGTTGCGACGGTGGACCGTGAGGGTCGCGATCGTGTGCGTGAGACCGGTCTCCGGATCGTGCATCTTCACGTCGGCCGGACCGCCGAGCGGCGCCTGGGTGGAGCCCATCTGGGTCCAGAAGACGCGCCCGTCGTTCGCGATCGCGACCGACATCGGGTTGGCGACGTCGTCCTCGATCGTCACCTTCTGGAGCGAAGCCTCGGTCGGGATGCCCTCGCGCTCGGGGCCGCAGTCGCCCGGCTCCTCGCCGGCCGCCCACTCGAGCGCGCCGAGGATGTGCGCGCGGTAGAGCCCTTGCGACCACGCCGGCGAGCTCGGGCCCTCGTGACCGAGCGCGGTGTAGAAGTGGCGGCCGCCGTCGTACTCGGTGCACCAGGCGATCGGGTGGTCCTCGCCGTGCTGGCCGCCCTGGTAGGTGCTCTCGTCGAGCGTGAGGAGGACGTGGACCTTGCCCCGCGGGTTGGCGGTGAAGTTGTACCACTCGTCAGCACGGTTCCAGACGGGCGGGAGGGCGGCCGTCGCCGGGTGGTCCGGGTCCTCGACGACGACGTCAGCGGCCTGGAACTGGAGGTTCCCCTGGGGGTGGTTGTCGAACAGGGCGTCGCCCATCATGTCCTTCTTCCACTCCCAGTTGCGGTCGGCGTTGGCGTCCGCGTGGATCGAGACCGTGCCGCCGCCGCGCTGCATCCAGCGCTCGAACGCGTTGCGCTGGCGGGCGTTGAGGATGCCCTCACCGTCCGTGTTGAGGAAGACGATGACGTCGAACTGGCGGAGGTTGTGGTCCGTGAACAGGCCCGGGTCCTCGGAGTGCGTCACGTCGAAGTTCTCGGCGTCGGCCATCTCGTCGAAGGCCGCGTGGCCGGCGTTGATCGCCTCCGTATGGCGGAATCCCGTCGTGCGCGAGAAGATCAGCGCGTGGTAGCGGCCGCCATCCTGCGCGGTCGCCTGCTGCAGGCCGTGGAATGGCGGTACGAGCCCGCCCACGGCGAGCACGATGAGCGCGGTGACGAGGGCCGCCACCGCGACCGGCAGCAAACGACGGATCCCAAGGGACCGGGTCATATATCTCTCCTCCTCCAGCGCCCCGAGAGCGGGGCGGTTACACACCCTTATTCCGCAGTACGAAAATCGCGTTCCGTATTCGGCAACAAGACTCCTAACACACGGCCTTGACGGCGTCAAGCAACGCGGGGCCCTCTACGCCTCTCCGGAGTACGCCCGATCGAGCAGTTCGACGGTGTGGAGCGCCTCGGTGCGGCTGCCCAGCTCGTCGAGGTGCGTGCGGATCTGGTTTAGGCAGCCGATGTTCCCAGCCGCGATCACGTCGGGCTCTGCCGCGAGCAGCGACGTCGCCTTGCGGCGGCCGAGCTCGCCCGCGATCTCCGGGCGCTCGACGTTGTAGGTGCCCGCAGACCCGCAGCAGATCTCCGGGTTGGCGGGCGTCACCACCTCGAACCCCGCGGCCCGCAGCAGCCTGCGCGGCGCCTCGCGCACGCCCTGCGCGTGCGCCAGGTGGCAGGCGTCGTGGTAGACGACGCGCCTGCGCCGGGGCTCCGACCGCGGCTCGACCAGGCCGAGCTCGTCCAGGAACGTGCTGATGTCCCGGACGCGCGCCGCGAACGCGCGCGCGGCCTCCTCGTCGCTCTCGCCGGCGAGCAGCAGCGGGTACTCGGTCATGCCCGAGCCGCAGCCGGCGGCGTTGGCGATCACCGCGTCGACGTCGTCCGGGAAGGCCTCGATGGTCGCGCGCGCGAGGCGCTTGGCCTGCCCCTCGCGGCCCGCGTGGATCGCGAGCGCGCCGCAGCACTCGTGCTGCTGGGGCACGACCACCTCCACCCCGTTGCGCGCGAGCACGCGCAGCGTCGCCCAGCCGATCTCCGGGTCCAGCACGCGCTGGACGCACCCCTGCAGCAGGGCGACGCGCGCGCGGCGCTCGCCCTCGGCGGGAGTGAACTCGGGCAGGGGGCGCGCCTTCGGCAGGCTGCGCGGGAGCTGGTCGACCATCGCGCGC
>PKER01000104.1 GCA_002919115.1 bacterium | reverse complement strand
GAAGCGCTCGTCGGCGGCGAGCTCGGGCGCGCCGAGCGCCTCGCAGAGCCGCGCGAACTGCCGGTCGTTGCCGACCGCGAGCACGAGCTCGCCGCGGGCGGTGGGGAGCGGCTCGTACGGCGCGATGCTCGGGTGGGCGTTGCCCATCCGGCGCGGCACCTCCCCGGCGACGGTGTAGGCGGTGGCCTGGTTCGCGAGCGCGGCGAGGAGGCTGGAGAGCAGGTCGATTTCGACGCGCTGCCCGCGGCCGCTTCGGTGCCGGTGCTCGACGGCGGCGAGGATCCCGACGGCCGCGAACAGCCCGGCGATCACGTCGACGAGCGCGACGCCCACCTTCTGCGGCTCGCCATCGGGCTCGCCGGTGATGCTCATCAGGCCGCCCACCGCCTGCACCAGCAGGTCGTAGCCGGGCAGGGCGGCGCCGGCCCCGCGCCCGAACCCGGTGATCGACGCGTAGATCAGCCGTGGGTTGCGCTCGCGCAGCTCCTCGTAGCCGAGGCCGAGGCGGTCCATCACGCCGGGGCGGAAGTTCTCGACGAGCACGTCGGCCTGCGCCGCCAGCTCCCGCGCGCGCTCGAGGTCGGCCGGATCGCGCAGATCGAGGGCGACGCTGCGCTTGTTGCGGTTCACCGCCTCGAAGTAGCTCGCGCGCCCGCGTCCGTCGAAGGGCGGGCCCCAGCCGCGGGTCTCGTCGCCCGCTCCCGGCCGCTCGACCTTCACGACCTCGGCGCCGAGGTCGCCCAGGACCATCGCGGCGAGCGGCCCGGCGAGCACGCGGGAGAAGTCGACGACGCGCAGGTGGGAGAGGGCGCCGGGCACCAGATTTGATATTTTCGCAAATCCGTGGCGAGCGACGAGCGTCCCCCTCTGAATCCCCGCGACCTGGCCGACCTGGACTTCCAGCTCTCGGACGAGGAGCGGATGATCCGCGACACCGTGCGCGCCTTCGTCGCGGACCGGGTGACCCCGAACGCGGCGGAGTGGTTCGAGCAGGGGACGCTGCCGCGCGAGCTCGCGCCGGAGCTCGGCAAGCTCGGGCTGCTCGGCATGCACCTGCGGGGGTACGGGTGCGCCGGGGCGAGCGCGACCGCCTACGGGCTCGCCTGCATGGAGCTCGAGGCGGGCGACAGCGGCGTGCGCAGCCTGGTCTCGGTGCAGGGCTCGCTCGCGATGTACGCGATCTGGCGCTGGGGCTCGGAGGAGCAGAAGCGCGAGTGGCTGCCGCGCATGGCGAGCGGCGAGGCGCTGGGCTGCTTCGGGCTCACCGAGCCCGACTCGGGGTCGGACCCCGGCTCGATGCGCACCCACGCGCGCAGGGTCGGCGGCGACTGGGTCCTGCGCGGCCAGAAGATGTGGATCACGAACGGCTCGATCGCCGACGTCGCCGTCGTGTGGGCGCGCACGGACGAGGGGATCCGCGGCTTTTTGGTGCCCCGCGGCACGCCCGGGTTCACGACGCAGGACATCAAGGGCAAGCTCTCGCTGCGCGCCTCGGTCACCTCCGAGCTTCTGCTCGACGACGTGCGCCTGCCCGGCGACGCGCTGCTGCCCGGGGCGACCTCGCTGCGCGGGCCGCTCTCCTGCCTCAACGAGGCGCGCTTCGGGATCGTCTGGGGCGTCGTCGGCGCCGCCCGCGCCTGCTTCGAGGCGGCGCTCGACTACAGCCGGGAGCGCGAGCAGTTCGGCAAGCCCATCGCCTCCTTCCAGCTCGTCCAGGAGCGCCTCGCGGAGATGGCGGTCGAGGTGAACCGCGCGGGCCTGCTCGCGCTGCAGCTCGGCCGGCTCAAGGACGCCGGGCGCCTGCACCACCAGCAGGTGAGCCTCGGCAAGCTCGCGAACACCAACGCGGCGCTCGCCGTCGCGCGCTCGGCGCGCCAGGTGCTCGGCGCGAACGGGATCATCCTCGAGTACCCGGTGATCCGCCACATGGCGAACCTCGAGACCGTGGTCACCTACGAGGGGACCGCGGACATCCACAGGCTCGTCCTCGGTGAGGCCCTCACCGGGGTCTCCGCCTTCCGATGAGCCTGGGCGGGCCCGCTTCCGGCCAGGCGGCGCCCGGGACGGCCCTCCAGCACGCCGTCGCCTGGCTGCGCGAGGCGATCGTCTCCGGCCGCCTGCGACCGGGCCAGCAGGTCAAGCAGGAGCACGTGGCGGCGGCGTCGGGCCTGAGCGTCGCGCCCGTGCGCGAGGCGCTGCGCGTCCTCGAGCAGGAGGGGCAGGTCACCTACCGGCCGCGCCGCGGCTACTTCGTGACCGAGCTCTCGGTCGCCGACCTCGAGGAGATCTACTCGCTCCGGGCGACGCTCGAGCCGATCGCGGTGCGCCACGCCGTGCCGCGCCTCGACGAGGAGGCGATCGAGCGCGTCGAGACCGCGGCGCGCGAGTGCGCCGAGGCGGCGCGCGCCGGCGACGTCGCGGCGGAGCTGCAGGCCAACCGCCGCTTTCACTTCGGCATCTTCGACGCGCCGGGGCAGCCGCACCTGCTGCGCCTGCTCACCCTGCTGTGGGAGTCGACCGAGGCCTACCGGGCGCTCTACTACAACTCGCCCGCCGAGCGCGCGGCCGCGGTCGAGGCGCACGACCGGATCCTGGCCGCGCTGCGGGCCGGCGACGTGGAGGGTGTGGTCGCCGAGCTCGCCGCGCACCGCCAGCGGGGCCTCGAGTTCCTGCGCGGCGTGCTGGCCGCGGGCGGGCACCGGGGCGAACCCTGACCCGAATCCCGCCGGGCGTGCATGGCATCGAAATCGCACAGTCGGCCGGGGCGTGGCCGGGAGACCGCCGGCTGAGGGCGGCGCGTCCGTCCGCGCCCCGCTCGCGTAGATTGCCGCGCTGATGGACCGCACCGACGTAGTCGACGCCGTCGCGCTCGCGCTCAGCGTCCTCGCCGTCGTCGCGCAGGCGACCGTCGTCGTGGTCGCCGCGACCGCCCTCCTCGGCCTGGTCTGGGCGCCCGCGCGCGGCCTGCTGCGTGAGGTCGCCGAGGGGCTTCGCCCCGGCCTTTTGTGGGGCGCGTGGGGGGTGGCCGCGCTGGCGACGGCCGGCAGCCTGTTCTTCTCCGAGTACGCGAAGTTCGTCCCGTGCGGGCTGTGCTGGTACCAGCGCATCGCGATGTACCCGCTGTCGGTGATCCTCCTGATCGCCGCCGTGCGGCGCGACTACGCCGCGGCCGCCCGCTTCGGCCTCCCGCTCGTCGCGTTCGGCGCGGCCGTCTCCGTCTGGCACAACTACGTGGAGCGCCACCCCGAGGCCGAGACCGGCTTCTGCTCGATCGGCGGGACGACGTCGTGCGCGGTCAAGTGGATCGAGGAGCTCGGCTACGTGACGATCCCGGTCCTGTCGCTGAGCGCGTTCGCCCTGATCGCCACGCTCCTGCTCGGCGCGCGAGCCGTGGCGCGGGCGCGCGCGGGGGAGTGACGGCGCCGTGGGCGCGCTCGTGATGTCACACTCGTGCCGATGAGCATCGCCCGCACCGTGATGATCGGCGAGCGGACGGTGAGCCGAATCGGCCTCGGGACGAACCGCCTCACCGACACGCCGGAGAACAGGGACCTTCTGCGCGCGGCCGCCGAAGCCGGCGTGCAGATGATCGACACCGCCCACCTCTACACGGGCGGGGAGAGCGAGCGCACGATCGGGGCCGTGCTGCCCGAGCTCGGCGACGACGTCGTCGTCGCCACCAAGGGCGGCTTCCGCGAGGCCAAGCCGGAGACCCTCCGGGCGGAGCTCGAGCAGAGCTTCGCGAGCCTGGGCGTGGAGCAGATCGAGCTCTACTACCTGCACCGCGTCGACCCCGAGGTCCCGCTCGAGGAGTCGCTGGGCGTGATCGCCGAGTACCGCGACGAGGGGCGGATCGCGCACGTGGGTATCTCCAAGGTGACCGTCGAGGAGATCGAGCGCGCCCGCGAGGTGGTCCCGATCGCCGCGGTGCAGAACGAGTACAACCTCGCCGCGCGCGGGGACGACGACGTGATCTCCTATTGCGAGCGCGAGGGGATCGTGTTCGTCCCGTACTACCCGCTCGCCGGCGACTCGCCGGCGCTCGCCGAGCTTGCGCGGAAGTACGGCGCGACCCCGCGCCAGATCGCCCTCGCCTGGCTCCTCAAGCGCTCGCCGGCGATGCTGCCGATCCCGGGCACGCTCTCGGTCGAGCACCTGCGCGAGAACGTCGCCGCGCTCGAGATCGAGCTCTCCGACGAGGACTTCGAGCGCCTGTAGGGAGCGACGATGCCGATCAGCGCAGAGGAGGCCCGCACCGAGATCCTGGCCGAGCTGGGCGTCGCCGAGCAGCAGCTCGAGCTGGCGCTGGGCTGCCTCGGCGAGGCGTTCGAGCTGCTCGCCGTGGGCGCCGCCGAGCGCCTCGAAGGCGAGCTCTTCCGGCCGATCCAGCGCGCCTACGCGCGCGCGAAGCGCACCCGCGCCGGCTTCGCCGAGCGCGTCGGGCTCCCGGCCCCTACGCCCGAGCGCCTGCTGACGGGCGGCGCCTCGCAGGGCGCCAAGGCGCTCGTCGAGCGCGCCGCCGAGGCGGCCGGGGAGGCGGACCGCGCGCTCAGCGAGCTGCAGGACTCGATGCTCCCCGTCGAGGCGGGCGACGCCGAGCTGCGCTCGGGGCTGAGCGAGGCCCGCGAGCAGCTCGCGGGCGTCGAGCGCGCGGCGGCCGATTTCTTGCGCACGTTCGGCCGTTAGCCGAGCCGGGGTTTTCGCCCTCCCGGACGGGGTACGCGGCCCCCAGTCCACGCAGAGGAGGGTGGTGCACATATGGA
This sequence comes from bacterium, assembly GCA_002919115.1. Classification (GTDB taxonomy): domain Bacteria; phylum Actinomycetota; class Thermoleophilia; order Solirubrobacterales; family 70-9; genus RSA11. Next base: position 697 of record PKER01000104.1, on the reverse strand, counting down.
TGCATCCGCGAACCCGCGCTCGGGCCGCGACGAGACGATGATCACCGCGGGCCGCAACCTGGCGCAGATGTTCTGCCTGGTGACCGGCGCCGTGCTGTTGATCGTCGGAATCCTGGGATTCACAAGCGACGCGAGCTTCGACGCGGGCTCGAACGTCCAGGGCGACGAGTTCCTGGGCTTCGAGGTGAACGGCTGGCACAACCTCGTCCACATCGCGACGGGCGCGTTCCTGCTCGCCGTCGCCGGCAACGCCGCCACCGCGATCTCAGGCGCGCTCATCTTCGGGGCGCTCTACGTCGTGGTGTTCATCTGGGGCCTGATCGACGACACGGTGCTCTGGCTCGTGCCGATCAACGGGGCCGACAACGTGCTGCACCTGATCCTCGCCCTGGCGGCGATCGCGGCGGCGCTTGCGGCGCGCTCCATGATCCGGAACGGGGAGCGGCGATGACGATCGGCGCCTCCCTGTTCTTGATCGCGGTCGGCGCGATCCTGCGCTGGGCGGTGAGCGACTCCATCGAGGGGGTCGACCTCACTACCGTCGGCCTGATCCTGCTGATCGTCGGCGTGGTCGGGCTGCTCATCGGCCTCTGGCAGACGCAGCGCGTCGGGCGCGCCGCCCGCTACGACGACGCGCCGCCGCCTCCGGCGGACCGTAGGTACTGATCGCTCGCTGACGGGGCGCCGCCCGCGCGCC
>PKER01000272.1 GCA_002919115.1 bacterium | reverse complement strand
CGGGCGCGCTTCGCGCTCGTGCGCCCGCCGCGGCCTGCGGAGGCGAACGGCAGGCTGCGCCTAGCGACCCGGCGCGGCAAGCAGTTCAACTCGATGGTCCAGGAGCGCACCGACCCGCTCAACGGCGCCCAGCGCGAGGCCGTGCTGATGGCGGCCTACGATGCCGAACGACTCGGGCTGCGCGACGGCCAGCGCGTCGTCGTGCGCAGCGACGCCGGCAGGTTCGAGGGCTTCGTCGCCCTCGCGCCGATCGCCCCCGGCAACGTGCAGGTGCACTGGCCCGAGGGCAACGTGCTGATCGCGGACGGCGTCCGCTCGGCGGACGCGGGCATCCCCGACTACAACGCACTGGTCACGGTCGAGGCGGCGTAGCGGACCGTATGCCTGAGCGATACGCAACCCATCAACGCCCACCGGGATGAGCCCCAGCACACAGCACCGTTCACCATTATCGCCCCTGGCATCGACAGCTACTGGCGCGGCATCGTCCTGTTCGACAGGAACGTCGCGACCTACAAATTCGCCCTAGCGAAGTCGCTGCTCGAGTTCGGCGTGCAGCAGCGCGAGGAGGTCCCGCTCGAGGATCTCGCCGAACCGTTCTCGCGGCACCTCTGCGAGCACCTGCGGCACACCGACCGCCAGGGAACGTTTGAGCGCAGCCGATTCCTGGATGCGTGCCGCGCCTTCAACCGCGGCGAGATCGATGCGGACGAGCTGCGCGACACGACCGTGAGGCTTGGCTTCCAGAACGTCATCGACGCCTTCCATGTCGTCGGAAACGAACCGCTTGAGGTGCGCTTCTTCGAGGACGAGCGGCGGGGACACATTCGCGGGATCCGGCTCACGGATGACCTGCTGCAGCTCGTCGAGTCGCTGGGCCCGGACGACCTCTCCGCTGAAGCCGAGGCGCGATGGCGGCTGGTCGAGACGGCGTGGAGCCTCGGCCTACCCGCTCACATGCTGACGATCGGCTACGACTCGGGACGCGAGGTTCTCCTTACCCCGGACCGAACGCGGCGGAAAGCCATCACCCCCGCCCGCGACGCGCTGAACGGGTACCAGCGAGGCCACTGCTTCTACTGCTTCGACGCGATCAGCGTGGAGCCCGGGACGCCTGACCTCGCCCACGTCGACCACTTCTTCCCCCATGTCCTGAAGCGCACGGAGCTTGGCACGCGAGTGAACCTGGATGGCGTTTGGAACCTGGTCCTCGCCTGTCAGCGATGCAACGCCGGCCCCGAGGGCAAGTGGATGCGGGTCCCGGCCCTCCAGTACCTGGACCGACTGCACCGCCGGAACGAGTACCTGATCCAGAGCCGTCACCCACTGCGCGAGACGCTCATGCAGCAGACCGGTGCGTCGGAGCAACGGCGTCGAGAGTTCCTGGATGCGGTCTTCAACGAAGCCCGCCACACAGGGCTCGGGCTCGTCCCCTGGGAGACGCCGCCGCGCGGACCGCAGGCCTTCTAACCCTTGAGGTAGTTCGCCTTCGAGGGGATCACGTGACGAACCCCACCTACGGGATCGTCCACGTCCCCCCAGTACCGCGGGATCACGTGCACGTGAAGGTGGGGCACGGTCTGGCCGGCAGCGGACCCGACGTTGAATCCCACGTTGATGCCATCGGGGCTGTGCTCACGCCGGAGGATTCCCATGACGTCGTCGACCAGGCTCATCACCGCGCGCCGCTCATCCGGTGTTGCCGCCTCCCAGTCAGCAACCACGCGCCGGGTGATAACTAAGGCGTGCCCGGGCGTTACGGGGAATTTGTCGTAGATCGCGAAGGCAAGCTCGTTTGACGCGAGCCAGCGGTCGCTCGGGATCTCGAGGAATGGCGATGAGGTCGTACCCGGCACTGCGCAGGACGATCATGGCGCCGGGTGCAGACGGCCGATGTGGACGGTCTTGCAGCAGCGCCGCTTTGGCTTCGTGAGCGCGAGGCAGGCATTGGCCGAACCGACGCACTGCACGCGCAGCTTGCCCATCGCCTTCGCCTTGCTCGGCCCCCAGCCCTTCCGCTGAGCTGGGATGATGCTGTGATTGATCTGTGATCTCATTGTGTATCACTCTGTGATACGCTCGTCATGCGATGACGATCACCACGCAGCCGCGTCCCGACCTCGAGGCTCACGCCCATGCCGTGCGCGCAGATTTCGCGACGGTGGCGGACGAGCTAAGGAGGGTCCTGGGGGCCCGTCTCAGTGCGTACATCGGCGGCGTCAAGGAAACTCGCGCCGTTCACGAGTGGGCCGAGGGAGGACGACAGCCCAGCGAGACAACCCAGCGACGACTCCGCACCGCGCTGCAGGTCGCGAAGATGATCGAGCGGGTGGACGGGCCGGAAGTCGCCCAGGCCTGGTTCCAAGGCTTGAACCCGCAGCTCGACGACCGCTCGCCGGCGAGACTGCTGCGCGAAGGCGACCTCGACGAGGTCGGCCCCCTGGTGATCGCCGCCGCGCGCGCCTTTCTCGTTGGTGGATGAGCTGCACGCTGACACCGGCCCGCCCTGACGGCGCCCTTTACCGGCTGGGTCGCCGCCCGGATCCCTGGGCCTGGCCCGACTGGTCGCATGCGAGCGAACGCGGGACGTTCGACAACCGCTTCGACGATCCCCGCGGCGAGTACCGAGTGCTCTACGCGAGCTCCCAACGCTCCGCCCCCTTCCTCGAGACGCTGGCCCGCTTCCGGCCGGACCCAGCGATCGCGGCTGTCCAGATCGAAGGGGACGAGCGCGACAAGGACTTCCCGACCGTGGCGGCAGGGACCGTCCCGCGCACTTGGCTCGACCAGCGCGTGCTCGGCACTGCCCTCTGCGCCGCTGAGTTCGCCGACATCGGAACCGCGGTCTCGCTGGCCCATCTCCGCGATGCACTCGCCGCCGAGGTTCTCAAGCACGGACTGGACGAGCTGGATGCGGCGACAATCCGGCTACGTGCGCCGCGCGAGCTGACCCAGGCGATATCGCGGTACGTCTACGAGTGCACGCGCGAAGATGGCGAGCGCGCCTTTCAAGGCATCCGCTACCGCTCGCGCCTCGGAGACAACCTCACCAACTGGGCGATCTGTGAGCCGGCTGATCTCGGGGTGTTGGAGGACAAGGAGTTGCGGGAGGATGATCCTGACCTCCTCGGCGCGCTCGAGATCCTCGGCCTCCGCCTCGTCTGATCGAGCGCGCGTCCGCTCCGGAGCTTGCCGGCGGCGGTGGCGGGCGCCGGAAGCGCGGCGATGGCAGCCCCCGCGAGCACGGTCCTAAACGTCAGGCACCCGCAGATCCTGGGGCTCATGCGAAATCTCCCTCCCGAGTCGGTTCGGGCGACCCTAACCGAGCGACGTCGAAGAAGCGAGCGGCTCGCAGACGCGGCGCGCGCGGGCCTCACCCGCCCGCTATCTTCGGCCGCCCATGGCCTCCGAATACATCTTCACGATGTACAAGGTGTCGAGGACCTACCCGCCCAACAAGACGGTCCTCGAGGACATCTCGCTGAGCTTCCTCCCGGGGGCCAAGATCGGCGTCCTGGGCTACAACGGCGCCGGCAAGTCGACGCTCCTGCGGATCATGGCGGGCGTCGATAAGGACTACCAGGGCGAGGCGCAGCTCCACCCGAAGGCGACCGTCGGCCTGCTCGAGCAGGAGCCGCAGCTCGACCCCAACAAAGACGTCCGCGGCAACGTCGAGGACGGCGTGCGCGAGATCCGCGACCTGCTCGACCGCTACAACGAGGTCGCCGCCAACTACTCCGAGGAGAACGCCGAGGAGTTCGCGCGCCTCTCCGACGAGATCGAGGCGGCGGACGCCTGGAGCCTCGACCAGCGCATCGACACCGCGATGGACGCGCTGCGCCTGCCGCCCGGCGACGCCGACGTGACCAAGCTCTCCGGCGGCGAGCGCCGCCGCGTCGCGCTCTGCCGCCTCTTGCTGAGCGCGCCCGACCTGCTGCTGCTCGACGAGCCCACCAACCACCTCGACGCCGAGTCAGTCGCCTGGCTCGAGCGCCACCTCGCCGAGTACAAGGGCACGGTGGTCGCGGTCACGCACGACCGCTACTTCCTCGACAACGTCGCCGGCTGGATCCTGGAGCTCGACCGCGGCCGCGGGATCCCCTTCAAGGGCAACTACTCGGCCTGGCTCGAGCAGAAGCGCGAGCGGCTCGCCCAGGAGCAGCGCCAGGAGACAGCGCGCGCCCGCACGATCGCCCGCGAGCTCGAGTGGATCCGCGAGAACCCCAAGGCCCGGCGCAAGAAGTCCAAGGCGCGCATCGCGCGCTACGAGGCGCTGCTCGCCGAGGAGCGCAACGTCAAGCTCGACCAGGTCCAGATCCACATCCCCGCGGGCCCGCGCCTGGGCTCGACCGTGCTCGAGGCGAAGAACCTGCGCAAGGGCTTCGGCGACCGCCTGCTGATCGACGACCTCTCGTTCTCGCTGCCGCCCGCGGGCATCGTCGGCGTGATCGGACCCAACGGCGCCGGCAAGACCACTCTCTTCCGGATGATCACCGGCGAGGAGAAGCCCGACGCGGGCGAGCTGCGGTTGGGCGAGACCGTGAAGCTCGCCTACGTCGACCAGACGCGCGACGCGCTCGACCCCGAGAAGACCGTCTGGGAGGAGATCTCCGACGGCTACGACGAGATCAAGGTCGGCAACCTGACGATGAACTCGCGCGCGTACGTGGCCGGCTTCAACTTCAAGGGGTCGGACCAGCAGCGCAAGGTCGGCACGCTCTCGGGCGGCGAGCGCAACCGCGTCCACCTCGCGAAGCTCCTGCGCTCGGGCGGCAACCTGCTGCTTTTGGACGAGCCCACGAACGACCTCGACGTCGACACGCTGCGCGCGCTCGAGGAGGCGCTGCTCGCCTTCGCCGGCTGCGCGATGATCATCTCGCACGACCGCTGGTTCCTCGACCGCGTCGCGACCCACGTGCTCGCCTTCGAGGGTGACTCGCAGGTGCGCTGGTTCGAGGGCAACTTCGAGGCCTACGAGGAGGACCGGCGCCGCCGCCTCGGCGCAGCGGCCGACCGGCCCCACCGGATCACCTACAAGCGGCTCACGCCGCATCGGTAGCGCCCCGACCAGGGCTTTCAGCCCTCGTTGCCGGAAAGCGGCAAGCAGGGCTGAACGTGCGGCGGGGGCGGGGGTCCGTTCAGCCCTGGTGGGCGGAGAACGGCAACGTGGGCTGAACGTCAGAGGTAGCGGCGCGCCGCCGCGCCGGCCTGGGCGCCGTAGCCACCGCCGAAGAGCACGGCGTGCACGAGCAGCGGCAGCAGCTGCCAGAGGGCGACCCGCTCGGCGTGCCCGTCGGCGAGCGGGAACTCCTCGGCGTAGGCGGCGAAGATGCGCTCGCTGGGCGAGCTGAAGAGGCGCAGCATCGCGAGGTCGATCTCGCGGTGGCCGCCGTACGCGGCGGGGTCGATCACCAGGCCCCGGCCCGCCGCGTCGCCCATCACGTTGCCGCCCCAAAGGTCGCCGTGCAGCCGCGCGGGCGGCTCGGGCGGCCCCTCCTCCCG
>PKER01000092.1 GCA_002919115.1 bacterium | reverse complement strand
CCTTGACCTCCTTGCCGGTGGTCGTGACGCCGTGCCACTCGAAGACCGCCATCTCAGCCCTCGACCTCGCTCGCCTGCGTCGCCGCGAGCACCTCTTCGAGGCTCGTGATGCCCGCGATCACGAGGCGCGCGCCCGCGCCGCGCAGCTCCGCGCGCTCGCGCTCGCCGAGGCCGTCGTCCATCACCACGACGTCGAGCTCACCGAGCTCGGCGACGGGCAGCATGGACTGCACGCCGTACTTGGAGGAGTCGATGAGGGCCACACAGCGCGCCGAGGCGGCCCGCACGGCGCCGAGCACGTCGGCGATGTTGCGCTGCGCGGTCGAGAGGCCCGCCTCCGGCGTGATGCCGAGGGCCGAGATGAAGCAGGTCGCGAACTTGAGCCCGGCGATGAACTCCACGGTCCAGCGCCCGCCGATCATCCGCAGGTTCTGATCGACCTCGCCGGGGGTCACGATCAGGTGCACGTTCTCGTGGTCGAACTCGGCCGCGATCGCGGGCGAGTTCGTGACCAGGGTGAGCGAGCCGATCGAGCTCGACGCGAGCTCCGCGGCCAGCGCCGCGCACGTCGTCGAGGCGTCGATGAAGATCGTCGAGCCGTCCTCGACCATCCGGACGGCCTCCGCCGCGATCTGCCGCTTTGCGGCCACGTTGCGGGCGCGCCGGTCCGACCACGCCGAGCGCGAGGGCTCGTTGGGCTGGACGAGCCGGGCGCCGCCGTGGACGCGCTCGACCAGCCCCTCCTCGGCGAGCTGGCGCAGGTCCCGGTGGATGGTGGCGGGGGAGACGTCAAGCTCCCGGGCAAGCTCGCCGACGGCCACCGCGCCCTCGCGCCGCAGCTTGTCCATGATCGACGAGCGCCGCAGCGTGCCCTTCATGACCCGCTCGCTGCGTCGCCCGCCAGCTCGATGAAGCGCCGCGCCACGTAACGCCCGAACTCGGGGTCGTTCACGGGCAGGTCGACGCGCTCCACCGGGATCGTAGAGGGCAGCTCCGCCTCGAGGGTCTCGATCAGGGCCATGTCGGCCTCATGATCCCAGAGGGGGCCGCCCTCCACGTCGATGAGCGAGTAGCCCCGGGTGGGCGCCACGACCACCGTCGGCCCCTTCGCGCCGGCGAGCCGGCCGGCGATCATCCTCCCGAGCTCGACCATCTCGTCGCGGCTCAGACGGACCAGCGTCGCGACCGGGTTGTGCTTGTAGTGCTGCCGCTGGCGCCAGCGCTCGGGCAGCGTGTCGAGCGGGCCCTGGTTGAAGAAATCCGCGCAGCCGAGCGTTATCACCTGGGGCAGGCCGTGCTTGGCGGCGACGGTCAGGCGGCGCTCGTCTGTGGCGTGCACGCCGCCGTGGATGCTGTTGGCGAGCTCGGAGATGCTGAACTCGATCACGCCCCGCAGCGACTCGGCCTCGATCAGGTCCTCCATCGCCGGGCCGCCGACGCCGTTCGCGTGGAAGATCACGGGCGCCCAGCCCGCCTCCTCCAGCAGCGGGTAGGCGGCCATCGTCCCCGGCGTGGTCTGGCCCAGCATGGTCACGCCGACGGTCTGGCCGCCGAGCGCGACCACCGGCTCCGAGCCCTCGCGGGCCATGCCGAGCACGGCCGCGACGGCGTTGTCGAAGACCGCCTGCGAGATCGAGTTGATCCCGAGGATGTCGATCACGGAGTGCATGACCATCACGTCGCGCCGGCCCATGAACGGCCCGAACGCGCGCGGGCCCGAGGCGCTCGGGGAGACGATCACCTTGGGCACCCCGATCGGCAGGGCCTGCATGGCCGCGGCGCCGATCAGCGCGCCCTCCGCGCCGCCCAGGCACAGCGCGCCGTGCACCTCGCCGCGCCCATAGAGGTCGGTGAGCAGCTTGCGCAGGCCCTCCTGCATGATCTCCACGGCCGCGCCGCGGCTGCCCGCGTTCTGGACCTCCGCGAGCTCGCGCCCGGCGGCCCGGGCCACCTCCTCACGGGGGATGTCCGCCTCGCACCCGGGCTCGCCGAGCACGCCCGTGTCGATCACGAGCGCCCGCCCGCCCAGTTCCTGGATGCGCTTGCGTGCGTAGTCGATCTCCGCGCCCTTCGTGTCAAGGGTCCCGATCGTTGCGATCACCGGCTGGCTCAACCTCTCCTCCTCCTTTCCCGGTGCTCAATTATGCAAGAACATGACATCTTCCGCGTGATTTGTGTATGGTCTTGCAAGGTTCTGCGATGGAAACGGCGCAGGCGTCGCCCGTTCCGTGGGGAGGCCGGCCGCCAGGAGGAGCAAAAGGAGGAGAGGAATGCATCTGTCCATGCATAACTGGATGCGCGCGGAGCCGATCGAGACCACGATCGCCCGGCTCGCCAAGTACGGCTACGAGAGCATCGAGATCAGCGGCGAGCCGTACCAGTACGACACCAAGGAGGTGCGCCGGTACCTCCAGGAGTACGGGATCCGGTGCTGGGGCTCGATCACGCTCATGGTCGAGGGCCGCAACCTCGTGCAGGGCTCCGAGGAGGGCCGCGAGAAGACCGTGCAGTACGTCAAGGACACGGTCACGATGGTCAAGGAGCTCGACGGCTACGAGGTCTCGATCGTCCCCGGCGAGGTCGGCAAGGTGAACCCCGACTCCACGCCGGAGCAGGAGTGGCAGTGGGCCGTTGAGGGCCTCCGCGAGATCTTCGACCACGCCCAGAAGGAGGGCATCAAGCTCGCGGTCGAGCCGATCAACCGCTTCGAGACCTACTTCATCTCGCGCGCCGCTCAGGCCCAGGCGCTCGCCGACGCGGTGAGCCCGGAGATCGGCGTCTGCCTCGACACCTTCCACCTCAACATCGAGGAGGAGGATCCGTACGAGGCCATCCGCCAGGCCGGCGACCGCCTAGTCGACCTGCACGTCGCCGACAACAACCGGATGGCGTGCGGCATGGGCAGCTACGACTGGAAGCGGATCGTCGAGATCCTCAAGGAGATCGGCTACGACGGCGCGCTCACGGTGGAGTTCGTCGCGCCGATCGACCGCACTCCGGCGAACCCGTACCCGAACGCGATCGAGACCGATCCGGTCGACATCACGCCGGAGCAGAAGAAGTTCATCGAGGACCACGGCTCCGACCTGCTGAGCGAGGAGTTCTACAGCATGCTCGTCGAGAAGTGTGCGCAGACGCTCCTGCCGCTCATCAAGGAGTAGGCGCTGGCGTGGTTCAGACCTGAGCGAGCGACGACGACGTGACTACATCGAAGCTAGATCGAGCACTGGACCGGCTCGGGGACGTCCCCGTGCTGACCGACGAGGAAGCGCGCCGCGAGCGCTCGCTCGACACCTACTGGAAGGCCATGGCGCTCGCGAAGGCCGGGCGCAACACCGTCGCTGACGTGGTGGTGCAGCCGCGCAGCGCCGAGGAGGTTGCGACGACCCTCGCGATCGCCGCCGAGGAAGGCGTGCCCGTGGTTCCCCGAGCCGGCGGCTCGGGGAGCCAGGGCGGCGCGATCCCGGAGCCCGGGGGCATCCTGCTCGACCTGAGCGCCCTCGACCAGATCGAGGACCTCGACGAGCAGGCGCTCACGGTCCGCGCCGGCGCGGGCGTGCCGGGCCTGCGGCTGGAGGAGTGGCTGAACGAGCGCGGGTACATGTTCCCGCACTACCCGGCCTCGCTCCACCTGGCGCAGGTCGGGGGTTACCTCGCGGCCAAGGGGTCGGGCGTGCTCTCGACGAAGTACGGGAAGATCGAGGACCTGGTCGCCTCGATGCGCGTCGCGCTGCCGTCGGGCGAGCTGATCGAGACGGTGCCGATCCCGCGCCACGCGGTCGGCCCGGACCTCAACCAGCTCTTCATCGGCAGCGAGGGCACGCTCGGCGTGATCACCGACGCCACGCTGATCCTGCGGCCCCAGCCTGAGCACCGCGCCTTCCGCGCGGTCGGCTTCGACGACCTGGCGACCGGCGTCGAGGCGATCCGCAAGGCGCTGCAGGCCGGCTGGCGGCCCGCCGCCGTGCGCCTCCACGACCCGGAGGCGACGCGGATGAACCTCGCGCGGATCCTCGACTCCGACGTGAGCGGCGTGAAGGCGATCCTCGTGTTCGACGGCCCGCAGGCGCTCGTCGAGCTCGAGGAGCGCGAGATGGTCAAGGCGCTGGTGGCCGCGGGCGGCCGCGACGAGGGCCCCGAGCTCGCGCAGGGCTGGTGGGAGAACCGCTTCAAGATGTACTACCCGCCGTTCAAGCCCGAGCTGCCGCAGGTCTGGGGCACGATCGACCTCGCCGCGACCTTCAGCCGCATCCTGCCGGCGTGGGAGGCCGTCCGCGAGCTCATGCTGCGCGACTACTCGCAGTACGGGCTCGTCTTCACCGGCCACTTCTCGCACTGGTACCCGTGGGGGACGATGGTCTACGGCCGCTTCGTGCTCAACGAGCCGCCGGACGACGTCGACGAGGCGATCCGCATCTACGACGAGATCTGGGCGCGCAGCTCCGAGGTGATCCTCCGCGAGGGCGCGGTGATCAACGACCACCACGGGGTCGGCCTGAAGCTCGCCGGCGATTTGCAGGCGCAGTACGGCGCGGGGTGGGGCGTGCTCAAGACCCTCAAGGGCGCGCTGGACCCCGCCGGGGTCATGAACCCGGGCAAGTTGGGACTCTGAACGAGGAAGAAGGAAGGAAAAGCGTTATGGATCTACCGACCTACAACCTGGGCAACCTGGCCCCGCCGGACATCAAGGCGTACCTCGAGGAGAAGGACATCGTGATGATCCCCATCGCGAGCCTCGAGCAGCACGGGCCGCACCTGCCCCTCCTCACGGACACGATCCAGGCGGAGCAGATCGCGCATCGCGCGGCCGAGAAGGCCCAGGTGCTGTACACGCCGTCGGTGTGGATGGGGTACTCGCCGCAGCACATGTACGGCGTCGGGCAGGGGACCGGCACGATCACGATCCGGCCGCAGGTCCTCCTCGACCTCTACTACGACATCGCCCGCTGCCTGATCCACCACGGGTTCAACAAGCTCGTGTTCGTCAACAACCACGGCTCGAACAACAAGATCATCGAGCCGCTGCTGCGGCGCATCCGCTACGACACGGGCGCCTTCGTGGTGATGTCCAAGCTGTTCGCGGAGCGCTACCTGGCGCTGATCGACGACATCATGGAGAACCCGCCCGAGGAGACGCCGGGCTGGCACTCGAGCGAGCTCGAGACCTCGCAGGTGATGGCGGCGGACGAGTCGCTCGTGCGCATGGACCGCGCCGTCCACCAGGTGCCGCAGCGTCCGAAGTGGTTCCCCGAGTCGTTCGTGAAGCCCGACGGGGCGCCCGACGTCGAGTTCCAGGGGCACCAGTTCTTCGTGTTCGCCAACGACCACGAGGACTTCACCCCCAGTGGGGTCATCGGCAATCCGTTCCGCGCCAGCGCGGAGAAGGGGCGCAAGACCTACGAGCGCTACTCCGACCATCTCGCAGCCGCCCTCAAGGAGTTCGAGAAGGTCGAAGTCGAGGTCCACACGCGCGAGTGGCGCGAACTCGTCTGAGCTGACGGGTTGACGCGGAGCCGTCGGGGGTTGAGCCCGGG
>PKER01000339.1 GCA_002919115.1 bacterium | reverse complement strand
GCCGGGCTTCGCCGGCGCGGCCGCGGGGCTGGAAGGCGAGGCTGGCGCGCCGGGAGCCACCACGGTCTCCGGCTCGGCTGGCTTCTGCCTGCGCAGCCTCGGCAGCTTCATCAGACCGGCAGCGGCTCGGCGATCTTGCCGCCCTCGGGCTCGAGCGGCAGGCCCGCCTCGACCCAGGCGGTGAGGCCGCCCTCCATGTTGTAGGCGTCGTATCCGGCCTGACGGAACGCCTCCGCGGGCATCCCCGAGCGGTTCCCGGAGCGGCAGTAGAAGATGACGGTGCGGTCGCGGGGGATCGAGTCGGCGCTCGCGCTCACGTCGTTGATGTCGATGTGGCGAGAGCCGGGGACGTGCCCCGCCTCGTACTCGTAATCGCGGCGGATGTCGATCACCACGGCCTCGCCGCTCTGTACGAGCTCGTTGATGCGCGCCGGCTCCAGGCTCAACACAGCTTCGGCTTGCTCGGTCATGGCACCGCAGCTTAGAGCTTCGGCGCCCGCCGGTCGCTGCCGGCCGCCACTGATTGACTCGCCAATCAACCGCGATCGGTAACGTCCCCGCCCCGTCCACACGAAGGAGGCCAAGCGATGCCTGAAGCAGTGATCGTCGACGCAGTCCGCACCCCGATCGGCCGCGCCTTCAAGGGGTCCCTGGCGCAGCTCCGCCCGGACGAGTCCGTCGCCTACGTCGTCGACCGCCTGCTCGAGCGCAACCCGGAGGTCGACCCGGCGGCCGTCGAGGACCTCTACTGCGGCTGCGGGATGCCGCAGGGCCTGCAGGCCTTCAACATCGCGCGCATCGCCGTGCTCCTGTCCGAGAGGCTCACCCAGGAGACGACGGGCACGACGATCTCGCGTTACTGCGCCTCCTCGCTGGACGCGATCCGGCACGCGGGCAACGCGATCAAGGCGGGCGAGGGCGACATCTACATCGCCGCCGGCGTCGAGTGGGTGAGCCGCTTCAACGAGCGCACCGAGCCGGCGGGCGCCGCCGACCAGAACGAGCGCCTGCAGGGCAAGCAGGAGGGCCAGCCCGACGCCTACATCGCGATGGGCCACACGGCCGTGAACGTCGCCAAGCGCTACGGGGTCTCGCGCGAGGAGATGGACCGGTTCGCGCAGCGCTCGCAGGAGCTCGCGGTCGCCTCGCAGGAGTCCGGCTTCTTCGACCGCGAGATCGTCCCGATCCCCGACCACGAGGGCAACCCCGTCTCCAAGGACGACGGCCCGCGCCCGAACTCGACGCTCGAGAAGCTCGCCGAGCTGCCCGAGGCGTTCGGCGGCGGCGGGGTCACCGCCGGCAACTCGTGCCCGCTGAACGACGGCGCGGCGGCGGTGCTGATCATGTCCGACGCGAAGGCGAAGGAGCTCGGGGTCGCGCCGAAGGCGCGGATCCTCGCTACCGCGACCTGGGGCAACGAGCCCGAGTACATGGGCGTCGCGCCGATCGGGGCGATCCGGAAGGTGCTCCAGCGGACGGGCATGACGATCGACGACGTGGACGTCGTCGAGCTCAACGAGGCCTTCGCCGCGCAGGTGATCCCGATCATGAACGAGTGCGGGATCCCGCTCGAGAAGCTCAACACGCACGGCGGGGCGATCGCCCTCGGCCACCCGTTCGGGATGACCGGCGCGCGGATCATGGCCACGCTGCTCAACGCCATGGAGACCGACGACCACCAGATCGGCCTCGAGACCATGTGCGTCGCCGGCGGGCAGGGCGAGGCCATGCTGGTCGAGCGGCTGAACTAGCCGGCGGGCGCGCCGAGCGTTTCCGGGGGACCCTGCGTGGTAGCAGGGGGGCGATGACGCGCGCCGTGATAAGGGACGCCGTGATCGCGAAGATCAGGGCCCATTACGCGCGCATGGGGATCCCGCTCGACGACCTCACCGACCGCGAGATCGAGCTCGGCGTGCGCCAGCTCGCCGTGGCCGCGCGCGAGGCCGGCATGACCAAGGAACAGGTCACCGAGGCGATGCGCAAGGCGGTCGCCGAGGCCAAGCGCAAGCGCGCCGATCAGTCGAACAGCGCGTAGCCGTACTCGCCGCGCTTGTAGGCGAGCTTGGCGATCGCCTTCATGCGCTCGTCGTCGTTGCGCTCGATCTGCCGGAAGTTGGAGCGCACGCGGCTCGCGGCGCGCTCGCAGAAGGTCTCGGCGATGTAGCGCTCCTGCCCCGAGGGCTCGACGCCCTGGTCCTCGAAGATCGAGCTCACGCGGGAGAGCACGGCGATCTGGGCGAAGATGTCCGCGGTGGCGTCGGCGAGGCGCTTCTGCGCGAACTGCGCCGTGACGATGTCCTTGCGGTGACGGCGCAGCAGCGACTCGCTCACCGAGCGCAGCTCCTTGATCTGCTCGGCGACGTCGTCGGCGTGCTTGCGGAGCTCCGGGTGGACGCGGGTGAAGCGGTCCGGGCGCAGCTCGCGCTGGATGCGGCCGCCGACGTAGTCGAACAGCACGCCGATCGTGCGGATCGGGTCGCTCAGGTTGATCTCGCCGAGCTCCTTGAGCCGCTCGCCCAGGGGCTTCAGCCCGGAGAGGGCGACGAAGGAGCGCAGCACGTCGTTGGCGCCCTCGAAGATCGGGAAGATCCGGATGTCGCGCAGGACCTTCTCGTAGGGCTCGTCGCGCATGTAGCCGGCGCCGCCCTTGAGCTGCATGGCGCGGTTCGCGGCGTACCAGAGGAACTCGGTGCCGGCGATCTTGCACATCGCCGACTCGAGCGAGTAGTCCTCGATGCCGCCGTCGACGAGCCCGCAGGTCAGGTAGCACATCGACTCCAGGCCGAAGAGGTAGGAGACCATCCAGCCGACCTTGTCCTGCACGAGCTCGAAGTCGGCGAGCGGCTGCCCGAACTGGCGGCGCTCCTTGACGTGGTCGATGGTCAGGTCGAGCAGGTACTTGGCGGCGCCCACCGAGCCCGTGCCCAGGCCGATGCGCCCGTTGTTGAGGACCTGCATCGCGATCCGGAAGCCCTCGCCGGGCTCGCCGATCACGTTCTCCGGCGGGATCCGCACGTCCTTGAAGCGCAGGCGGCGCAGGTCGTTGCCGCGCAGGCCCATCGTGTCGTAGCGCTCGCCGACCTCGAACCCCTTCATGCCCTTCTCGACGATCAGCGCGATGTGGCGGTCCTTGCCGCCGACCTCGCAGCGGGCGAACACGGTGAGCAGGTCGGCCCGCGAGCCGTTGCCGATGTAGCGCTTCTCGCCGTTGAGGACCCAGGAGCCGTCGGGCTGCTGGACGGCGCGGCTCTCGATGCCGTAGGCGTCGGAGCCCGCGTTCGGCTCGGTGAGCGCGAAGGCGGCGAGCTTGCGCCCGGAGCACAGGTCGGGCAGCCAGCGCTCCTTCTGCTCCTCGGTGCCGAAGAGGGTGATCGCCTTGTAGCCGATCGACTGGTGGACGCCGAGGACGATCGCGAGCGTCGCGTCGATGTGGGTGAAGGTCTCGAACACGCGCGCGTAGCCGGTCTGCGAGAGCCCCTGGCCGCCGTAGCGCTCGGGGACGTGCAGGCCGAGCAGGCCGGCCTCGCCGAGCTCGCGCAGGAGCTTGTCCGGCACCCAGCGCTCCTCCTCGATGCGGCGCGGGTCGACGCGCTCGCCGATCTCCCGCGCGGCGGCGATCAGGCTGCGGACCTTGTCCTGCTCGGCGGGGTCGGGCTGCGGCCACGGGAGCACGAGCTCCTCGTGGATCTCGCCCAGATACAGGGACTTCGCGAACGAGGAGACCACGCGCCGCTCGCCGGCCTCGGCCCCCGCGCCCGTCTCGCCTCTGGCGGCGCTGGCTTCCACGCGCTCAAGCTACCCGCTCGGGAGGGGCGCCACACGTCCCCGCCCGCAACCCGGGCCCCCGCCGACCCGAGCGAGGCGGATCCCTCCGGCCGTGCGCGCGCGGATCTCCGGCGTGGGCCGCCCTTCGACCGTGCGGCGAACCGGTCCCGCGAAAGTCTCGACCGCGCGCACATGGCCGGGCGGGCGGCGCGCGCGGATACTCCCTCGCGCAAGGAAGAGAACGAGGTCAGCGAGGCGTGCGGAAAGGTGGTGTGGGGATGACGAGGAAGCTGCTTGACACCGGCATCCCCGGGGTTCCTGCGCGCCGCGCGCGGCAGATCGTGGCCTTCGGGGGAGGGGGGTTCTCGATGGAGGCCGGCAACCCGCTGCTCGACGACTACGTGCTCGAGCTCACCGGCCGCGACCGGCCGCGCGTGTGCTTCCTGGCGACCGCGAGCGGCGACGCCGACGACTACGTCGTGCGCTTCTACAAGGAGTTCGCGGGCGGCCGGGCCGACGCCTCGCACCTCGGCCTCTTCCGGCGGCGCCGCGGGGTGAGCGACGTGCGCGCGCACCTGCTCTCCCAGGACCTGATCTACGTGGGCGGCGGGAGCCTGCTCAGCCTGCTGGGCGTCTGGCGGGCGCACGGCGTCGACGCGATCCTGCGCGAGGCGTGGGAGCGCGGGGTGATTCTCTGCGGGCTGAGCGCCGGCGCGCTCTGCTGGTTCGACACGTCGCTCACCGCCTACTACGGCTCGCCGGAGCGCGTGAACGCGCTCGGCTTCCTGCCGTGGAGCTTCACCGCCCACTACGACTCCGAGCCCGCCAGGCGCGAGGTGTTCCACCGCGAGCTGCTCGCGGGCATGCAGCGCGGGTACGCCGCCGACGACGGCGCGGCGCTGCACTTCGTCGGCACGGAGCTGCACCGGGTGGTGTCGTCCCGCCCGCGGGCGCGCGGTTACGCGCTCCGGAAGGACGGCGCGCGGGTGATCGAGGAGGAGCTCGCCACCGAGTACCTCGGCGCCCCCGCCCACGAGGGCCGCATCCGCGTCCGTCCCTACCCGGCGCTCCAGCGCGCCTTCGCCGCGGGGGCGGCGGCGTAGTGGCGCCCCGGCTGGTTGCGCTGGGCGGCCACGAGTTCCGCTCGCGCTCCGACGAGCTCGCGATCGTCGAGTACCTGCTGCGGCTGACCGGCAAGGAGTGCCCGCGCATCTGCCTGCTGCCCACGGCGAGCGGCGACCCGCAGGAGGGCATCCAGCGCTTCTACACGACCCTCGACCGCTTCGCCTGCGAGCCCAGCCACGTCTCGCTGTTCAGGCTCGAGCGCGAGCGCGTCGACCTGCGCGAGCACCTGCTCGCCCAGGACCTCGTCTACGTGGCGGGCGGCTCGATGCTCAACCTGATCGCGATCTGGCGCGCGCACGGTCTGTTCAGCGTGATGCGCGAGGCGTGGGAGCGCGGCGTGCTGATGGCCGGCCAGAGCGCCGGGGCGATGTGCTGGTTCGAGCACGGCATCACCGCGTCGGCGGGCGAGCCGAAGGTCGCGGCGGGGATGGGGCTTCTGCCCGGGAGCCTCTGCGTCCACTACGCGCGCGACCCGCACCGGCGCACCGCCTACCTGAAGGCGGTCCGCGACGGGCTCGCGCCCGGCTTCGCGCTCGACGACGGCGCCGGCGTGCTGTTCGAGGGGCGCCGCGCGGTCGAGGCCTTCTCCGCGCGGCCCGACGCCCGCGTCATCCGCGTGCTGGCCGGCGGGGTCGCGCACGACT
>PKER01000335.1 GCA_002919115.1 bacterium | reverse complement strand
GTCGCGCTCGTCGCGCTCGGCCTGCGGCGCAGGCGCAAGCCGACGGGCCTGCGCGCGGGCGTGGCGCGCGTGACCGAGACCCTCAGCGAGATTCGCCGCTAGGGCGCGGGCGCGGCTCGGAACGGGGCGTGGCCGCGCCCATGCCGAGCCCTGCGAGGCCCAAGAGCAGGTGCAGGACGCACGTCCCGGTGTTGACGGCGAGGAGGCCGAGGATCGCGCCCGCGCCTTCGTCGAGCTCCACGAAGCCCCAGATCGCGAGCAGCGCGTAGGCGAGGCCGACGCCGAGCGCGTAGGTGCGCGCGCCGTGGCCGGCCGCGGCGAGGCCCAGCAGCCCCGTCGCGATGTGCAGGAGGTTCTGCCACCCGTTCACGGCGAACAGGCCGAGGAGCTCGTCGGCCTCGACGTCCGAGCCGGTGCCGAAGCTGGCGTTGTAGAAGAACCCGGCGACGCCCAGGACGATCAACGCGGCGCCGCCGAGCGTCGCGTAGAGGCGGGCTGGGGTTGCGGCGTTCACGAGACTCCTCCTGTGCGGCGTTTGCGGGGACTATGGTGGCGCGGCCGGACGGCAAGCGCGCCGCGTCCGGCGGGCCGGTGCGGACCCCCGGCAGGGCCACGCACTACCCTCCCGCGGCAATGGCCACCTGCTACCGGCACCCGACCCGGGAGACGAAGGTCTCCTGCTCCAACTGCGGTCGCCCGATCTGCCCCGACTGCATGACTTCGACGCCGGTGGGGATGCGCTGCCCGGAGTGCGCGCGGGACCGCACGCGCGTCGTGCGCGGCCCGAGCGGCATCGGCGCCGGGATCGCGGACGCCACGCGGGTGCTGATCGGGCTGAACGTGCTCGTCTTCGTCGCCTGCCTGCTCACGGGCGGGACGCTGTTCGACGGCGGCGGGAGGATCTACGAGGAGGGCGCGCTCTACGGCCCGTTGGTGGACGACGGCCAGTGGTACCGGATCGTCACCTCCGGCTTCCTCCACTACGGGATCGTCCACCTCGGGCTGAACATGTTCGTGCTCTACCTGCTGGGCAACCTGCTCGAGCCCGCGATCGGCCGGTGGCGCTTCGTCGGGATCTACGCGGTATCGCTGTTGGGCGGGGCCTTCGGCGCGCTCCTGCTCGACCCGACCGCGGTCACGGTCGGCGCCTCGGGCGCGGTGTTCGGGCTGATGTCGGCGACGCTGCTGATCGCGCGCGACCGCGGGTTCAACGAGCTCGCCTCGCAGCTTGGCGTGCTGCTTTTGATCAACCTGCTTTTCACCTTCAGCGTCAACAACATCAGCGTCGGCGGGCACCTCGGCGGCCTGGTCGCGGGCGCGCTCGCGGGCTTCGCGATCATCGCGGGCGAGCGCCAGCGCGGCCCGGCGCGCCAGGTGCTGGAGGGCGTCGCGCTCGTCGCGCTCGCGCTCGTCGCGGTCGCGGGGGCGCTGGTCGCGGCGGCCCAGAGCCTGTAGCCGAGAAAACGCGCGCCCGCGAGAGCGCGGCTCGCGAGATCGCGGTTTCGGCTCCCCGGGAGCCGTAAGTGCGAAGTCGCGGGGAGGGGGTCGCGAGTTCGTGGTTACGCGGCGCGGCCCGTTTTCGTACGCTCCCCCCAACCATGGCCCGCCTCTCCGACGACGAGATCGCCGCGCGCCTCGCCGGCCTGAGCGGCTGGGAGCTCGCCGGCCAGGCCCTGCGCAAGACGTTCGACCGCGGGAACTTCGTCGGCTCGGTCGAGTTCGTGCGCGCGATCACCGATCCGGCCGAGGAGATGAACCACCACCCGGACATCAGCATCTCCTGGAGCCGGGTCGAGGTCACCCTGACCACGCACTCGGAGGGCGGCCTCACCGAGAGGGACTTCGAGCTCGCGGCGAAGATCGACGAGCTCGCGGGCTAGATGCGGCTGCTGCACGTCGTCGGGACGCGCCCGAACTTCGTGAAGATGGCGCCGGTGATCGCGGCCGGGCGCGAACTCTTCGGCGCGGAGCGGAACGTCGTCGTCCACACCGGCCAGCACTACGACCGGGCGATGTCCGACATCTTCTTCGAGGAGCTCGGCGTGCCCGAGCCCGACCACATGCTGGGCGTCGGCTCCGGCACCCACGCGGAGCAGACCGCGCGCGTGCTCGAGCGGCTCGAGCCGGTGCTGCTCGAGGAGCGCCCGGACGTCGTGGTCGTGCCCGGCGACGTCAACTCGACGCTCGCGGCGGCGCTCTGCGCGGCGCGGGTCGGCGTGCCGGTGGCCCACGTCGAGTCGGGGCTGCGCAGCTTCGACCGCGAGATGCCGGAGGAGATCAACCGCATCGCGACCGACCACCTCTCCGAGTACTGCTTCTTGCACTCCGACGAGGCGATCGAGAACCTCGAGGCGGAGGGGGTCCCGCGCGAGCGCATGCACTTCGTGGGCAACACGATGATCGACACGCTGCGCGCGCTCGAGGACCGCTTCCGCGCCCGCGAGGCGGCGCGCCGCCTGGGGCTGGAGCCCGGCTCGTACCTGCTCGTCACCCTGCACCGGCCGGCCCTCGTGGACGGGCCGCTCCTGGCCGACGCGATGGCCGCGCTCGCCGAGGTGGCCGCCGCGCTCCCCGTGCTCTTCCCGGTCCACCCGCGCACCCGCAAGCGGCTTGCCGAGCTCGGCATCGACGAGACCGGGGCGGTGCAGCTCACCGACCCCGTCGGGTACCTCGACTTCCTCTCGCTGGAGGCCGACGCGCGGGCCGTGCTCACCGACTCCGGGGGGATCCAGGAGGAGACGACGGCGCTGGGCGTGCCCTGCTTCACGCTGCGCGACAACACCGAGCGGCCGGTGACGATCAGGCTCGGGACGAACACGCTGCTCGGGCTCGACCCGGCGCGGATCCGCGAGATCCCCGAGCTGCTCGCGCAGCCCGACCGCAAGCCGCCCGCCGAGCCCCCGCGCCTGTGGGACGGGCGCGCCGCCGAGCGAGTCGCCCGCATCCTTGCCGGGCGATAGGCTTGCGGCCGTGCCCCTTCCTTCCCTCGTCCCCAAGGATCGCGTCTTCTTCGACCTCTTCAGCGAGGCCGGCCAGAACACGCTGCGCGCCGCGCGGATGCTGCAGGCGATGCTCGAGAGCTGGCCCGACGATCAGGGGTACGCGCGGGAGGTCCTGCTCGCCGAGCAGGAGGGGGACCGCATCACGCACGACATCATCCAGCGGCTGAACGCCACGTTCGTGACGCCGCTCGACCGCGAGGACATCTACGGCCTCGCGACCACCCTCGACGACGTCCTCGACTACATCGAGGAGACCGCGGACTTCCTGGGGCTCTACAAGATCGAGGCCCCGATGGCCCAGGCGCAGGAGATGGCGAAGGTGCTCGTGGCGTCGTGCGAGCAGCTCGCCGCGGCGCTCGACGACCTGCGCAACTTCAAGGACCTCGAGAAGTACTGGATCGAGATCCACCGGCTGGAGAACGACGGCGACCGGCTCTCGCGCGACGCGGTCGCCTCGCTGTTCGCGAACGGGACGGACCCGATGGTCGTGATCCGCTGGAAGGACATCTTCGGCGTGCTCGAGCGCGCGATCGACGCGACCGAATCCGTCGCGCACATCCTCGAGGGCATCGTCATCAAGAACGCCTGAGCCGGGAGAGCGACCGGTGACCGTCGTCCCTTCGCACCGCTCGCCGTGACCGAAGCCGATCTCATCCTCTACATCGTCGTCGCGACGGCGCTCGTTTTCGACTTCACGAACGGCTTCCACGACACGGCGAACGTGGTGGCGACGTCGATCTCGACGCGCGCGATGGCGCCCCGCCTCGCCGTGCTGTACGCGGCGGTGCTCAACTTCGCGGGCGCGTTCATCTCGCTGGAGGTGGCGGCCACCGTGGCCGACGCCGTGGTCGACGCGAGCGCGATCACGCCCACCGTCGTCTTCGCGGGGCTGACCGGCGCGATCGCCTGGAACCTGCTGACCTGGTACTTCGGCCTGCCGTCGAGCTCGTCGCACGCGCTGATCGGCGGCGTGGTGGGCGCGGCGTTCGCTGCCTCGGGCGCGGGCGCCGTGCACGGCGACGGCGTGCTGGGCAAGGTGATGATCCCGGCGGTGGTAGCGCCCGTGCTCGCCTTCGTCGTCGGTGCCCTCGCGATCGTCATCTGTTACCGGATGCTCGGCCGGCAGCGCCCGGGCCCGGTGACCCGCGGCTTCCGGTTCGGTCAGATCATCTCCGGCGGGCTGCTGGCCCTCGCCCACGGCACGAACGACGCCCAGAAGACGATGGGCATCATCGCGCTCGCCCTGATCGCCCACGGCAGCCTCGAGCAGGGTGCGGACCCGCCGCTCTGGGTGATCGTCTCGGCCGCGACGGCGATCGCTCTCGGCACCTATACGGGCGGCTGGCGGATCATCCGCACGATGGGCACGCGGATCATCAAGATGGACGCCGCCCAGGGCTTCTCGGCGCAGGGCGCCGGCGCGGCCGTGATCATGGCCTCCTCGCACTTCGGCTTCCCGCTCTCGACGACGCACGTGATCTCCGGCGGCGTGATGGGCGCGGGGGCCGGCAAGCGCCTCTCCGCGGTGCGCTGGGGCGTCGCGGGGAACATCCTCACGGCCTGGCTGCTCACGCTCCCCGCGGCCGCCGTGATCGGCGCGGTCACCTACGGGACCGCACACCTCTTCGGTGACGGGGCGGCGGGCCCGACCGTGATCGCCGCCGTCGGCGTGGCCCTGTTCTTCTTGACGATCGTGCAGCGCGCCCGCAAGGGGCAGCCGGTGCCGGGATGATCGCGACCATCGTCGACACCACGGCGCTGCTCGAGACGGTCCTCGCGGCCCTGGTCGCGGGTCTCGGCGTGATGTTCACGTTTTCGCTCGCGATCCTCGGCGTCTCGGGGACCATCGAGGCGAACCGCAACGGCCAGCGCCTGCAGGCGGTGTTCTACGTGGCGCTCGCCCTGCTCGGCGCGCTCGCGACGATCGGCGCGATCGTGCTCGGCCTGCTCATCATGGTCGGCTAGGCCGCCCGCGGCGCGCGCGCCTCGCGCGCGCGACCGCGCAGTTTCGTTGGATAAGCGAACACAACCGCGAGGTCGCGAAGGCCGCCGGCACGAGCGCGCGCTTGTTTCGGATCAACCGACAAAACCGCGAGGCCGGCGCCGAACCGGCGCGTGGCCCGTTCGGCCCGGCGCGCACGAGGCGTAGGATTGACCCGTGCGCGCCCTGCGCAACATCGCGATCATCGCCGCGCTCGCCTTCGTGGTCGCCGTCGTCCCGGGCGGCGGCAACCTCGCGACCGGCGTCCTCGCGGCGCTCACGCTCGTGTTCCTCGCGATCATCGCCGCCGCCGTGTACTTCACCTGGCGCCAGAACCAGTTCGCCTACGCGGCCCTCACCGACCGCCAGCGCGCGATCCTGCTCGCCGCGCTCGGCGCGATCGCGCTGATGTTCGCGGGGGCCGACGAGATGCTCGCGACCGGGCTCGGCGCGGTCGCCTGGATCGCCGTGCTCGCCGCCGCGATCTTCGCGATCGCGCGCGTCGTGGTCGAGTCGCGCTCGTACTGACCCGCTCCCGCGCGTAAGCCGGCACGAAGCGCGCGCATCCCG
>PKER01000288.1 GCA_002919115.1 bacterium | reverse complement strand
TACAGCTACCGCTGGCTGCGCGACGGCGAGGAGATCGACAACCCCTCGACCAACCCCGCCACCTACAACACCACCGTCGCCGACATCGGCGCCGAGATCACCTGCGAGGTGGTCCGCAACGGCAAGAACGGTGTCTCCGACCCGGTGGAGTCGAACGGGGTGGTGGTGACGCCCTAGGGCGCGGGCCGCTCGGTCAGGCGGAAGTGGACAACGTGAATGCGGAGGGGAGCGGGTTGACGGTCAAGGGTGCGCTCGCGGCGCTCGCCACGGTGGCGGGCGCTGCTCTGGCGGTGTTCGCGATGGCCCTCGCCGGGCCCGTCGCGCAGGCGGGGGCGCTCGACGTCCAGCGGCTCGAGGACCGGATCCTCGACCCCGCGGCGCACGCGCGCATCACCTACGAGAACACGGTCAACGTCGCGAGCTACCAGCAGGACGGGATCCTCACCTACAAGGGCTGGCAGTACGCGGCCTGGTACCGCAACGACGGTCCCGGCGCCGCGCAGGCCTCGGCGGTGATCGCGCGCCGCGAGCTGCCCGACGGCGAGTGGGAGGCCGCGCGTCTCGACCACCCGCTGTGGAGCAACGACTCGCACAACACGATCGCGCTCGGGGTCACGCCGAGCGACGGTCGCCTGCACGTCGCCTTCCCGACGCACGACAACCCGGTGCGCTACACGCGCACGATCCCGGGGGTGCTCGACGACCCCGAGGAGTACGAGTGGTCGTCGAGGCTGTTCGACCGCATCCACGTGCTCTTCCCGGGCGCCGAGACAGCGCCGCAGACGTTCACCTACCCGCAGTTCGAGAACACCGGCGGCAAGACCCTGCTCACCTGGCGCGACGGCATCACCAACGACGGGCGCCAGGCGTTGCTGCAGTACAACGACGACCCCGCGGGCACCTGGACCTTCCTCGGCCGCTTCACCCACAACGCCGGCGGCACGTACAACGGCGGCTTCGGCAACAGCTCCACGCGCTACGGCTACATCCACGGCTTCACCGCCGACCCCGGCAGCGGCAACCTGGCCGTGGCCCTCTCGTGGCGCGAGCAGAACTCGGCCTGGTGCAACCAGTCGAACGGCGTGGGCAACCACGACCTCGGCTACACGGTCTCCGAGGACGGCGGGCGCACCTGGCTGAACAACGACGGCGACGTGGTGGCGAGGACCACGCTCGGCCACACGGGCGGCACGATCACCCCGTTCACCGACGGGATCGTCGTCGAGCCCATCGGGATCAACAAGGGCCTGATCAACCAGGAGGCGCAGGCCTTCGACTCGCAGGGCCGCCTGCACGTGATGACGAGCCGCGTCCCGGATGCCGACATCGTCGGCAACTGCGTGAGCGACTTCTATCCCGAGCGCGCCGCGAAGGCGACGCCGTTCCACCACTGGCGGGACGCTGACGGCACCTGGCACACGATGCAGCTCCCGTTCCGCAGCGGGAGCGCCGGGCGCACGAAGATCGCGTTCGACGCGCAGGACAACGCCTACGTCGTGCTCCCCGACGCCCGGATCGTGGCGGCGACCGCCGCGAGCGACTGGACCGACTGGCACGTGGTCTTCAGCGACCCCGAGGTGAGCGCGGTCAGCGAGCTGATCGTCGACCGCCAGCGCGTGCGCAGCGAGGGCATCCTGACCGTCGCCTACCAGGAGCCGCCGTCGAACGTGGCGATCTGCCGCGGGAGCTCGAGCTCGTCCGCCTGCGCGTCGGCCTTCCGGGTCGCGAGCTTCGCGCTCGGCTCCGACGGCCCCGACGCGCCGCGCGAGGACGACGCCGAGCCCGCCGCGCGCCCGTTCGAGGGCTTCGCCGACGACGAGGCCAACCTGGCGCTCAACCGCCAAGGCACGGGCGCGCCGCAGCTTTCGGCGAGCTCGTCCCAGGCGCAGTACCCGCCGGCGCGCGCCAACGACGGCAACGTCGAGACCTTCTGGGTCTCCGCCGGCACGCAGGCGGGTCAGGGCCCGCGCCCCGACGCGCCGGTCCTGTTGACCGCCGACCTGGGCGAGGCCGCCGACCTGGGCGAGGTCACGGTGGTGCCGCGCGTCAACTACGGCCCGCGCTCGTTCTCGGTCGAGGTCTCCCAGGACGGCAGCTCCTGGGAGGAGGTCGCGAGCGTCCCGCACGCGTTCAACGCCGAGACGACGGTCCGCTTCGAGACCGTCGCGGCGCGCTACGTGCGCCTGCGGATCACCGACGCCTGGAACACTGCCCAGCCGCCCTCGAACGTGCAGGTCGCCGAGCTCATCGTGCGCGGCCGTGACGACGACGCGGACGACGAGCCGCCGGCCGTCGATTACGAACTCGAGGGCACGATTGCCCCGAGCGGCGCGTACGTCAACCGCGCGGTCCTCGCGCTGAGCGCCAGCGACGCGGGGTCCGGCGTGGCCGCGATCGAGTACCGGGTCGGGGCCGGCGAGTGGAAGGAGTACAAGGGCAAGCTGCGCTTCGCCGAGGCGGGCAGCTACACGGTCCACTTCCGCGCCCGCGACTACTCGGGCAACGTCTCGGCGGAGGAGACGGTCGAGTTCGAGGTCACGGTCAACGAGACGTGCACCCCGCTGCGCTCCGACGAGTTCGACGGCGCCCAGCTCGACACCGGCCGCTGGAGCTTCCGCCACCCGACGACCCCTGCGAACGGCGCGGGCGCGCCGCGCGTGGAGGACGGCGCCCTCGTCCTGCCGCTGGGCTCGTACTCGCTCGACCTTGATCGCCCCGGCCCGGTGACGCTGCTGGGCCAGCCGCTGCCCCCGGGTGACTTCACCGTCGAGGCCAAGTTCACCGCGCCCGGCCTGAACACCTCGGGCGGCACCTCGGCCTACGCGCAGGTCGGCTTCAAGCTCTTCCAGGGCGACGACAACTGGATCAAGGTCACCCAGACGCGCAACGCCGACGGCGGCGCCACGGCCACGACCTACTTCGAGATGGCGCACGAGTCGAACTCGTCCAACCGCACGCTCGGCCCGCGCGTGGGGCTCGCCGCCGCGGTCGCGAACCTGCCGACCTGGTGGCTGCGCGTGCAGCGCGAGGGCGACGTGGTCACCGCGGCGTACTCGCTCACCGACCCCGACTCACCGCAGGGCGCCAACTGGGTCGATCTCGGCCTCGCGCCCGACATCGACCAGGTCATGCCGCCCGGCAACGGGCCGCGCTACCTGGCGCTGTACGCCGGCAACGGCAACACCGAGGCGCGCGTGGACTACGTGCGCTTCGTGGGCGAGGAGGTGACCGGGTGCGACGAGGCGGCCGACGGCCTGGTCCTGCACTACAAGCTCGACGAGGCGTCGGGCAACGTCGCCCACGACTCCTCGCCGACCGGGCGCGACGCGACCGTGGAGGGCGGCGCCGCCTGGGAGGGGGGCGAGGGCCTCGGGTTCACGGGCTCGAACCACGTGCGGATGCCGAACGACGTGCTCGCCGGCGTGGAAGAGATCACCGTCGCCTTCGACGTCTGGATCGACCCGACGCTCACCCCCAACTACTTCTTCTTCAACTTCGGCAACGCGGCGTCGGGGCAGTGCAACGGCTGCCTGTTCGTTAGCGACGGCGCGGGGAGCTCCAACTTCCGCGGCGCGATCACGCCGGACAACTGGCAGGGCGAGCGGGGCCCGACGCGGAGCGGGCCGCTGCCGCGCGCGACCTGGACCCACGTGGCGTTCACGATCTCGGGTTCCGAGGGTCGCCTTTACGCCGACGGCGAGGAGGTCGCCGCCGCGAACGACATCACGCTCAAGCCGAGCGAGATCGGCGGCGGGCAGACGAGCGCGAACTACATCGGCCGCTCCCCGTACTCGGCCGACAAGCTGTTCGTCGGGCGGATCAAGGACTTCCGCGTCTACGACCGCGCGCTGAGCGAGGCGGAGATCGCCGCGCTCGCCGCCCCCGAGGAGCTCAGCGAACAGGAGAAGGCCGAGGCCGCGGCCGAGCGGCTCGTCGTCCACGACATCGAGGACGTCCGCGGCAACCTCCACCTGCCCACCGAGGGCGAGTACGGCGCCAGCGTGAGCTGGGAGTCGTCGGATCCCGAGGTGATCAGGGAGGACGGCATCGTGAGCCGGCCGGCGAACGGCGACGGCGACGTGACCGTGACCCTGACCGCCACCGTGACGGTGGGGGAGGCTACGGTGACGCGGGAGTTCCAGGCGCTCGTGCGCGAGCTCCCCCCGCCGGCGCCGTACGCGGGCTACCTGTTCAGCTACTTCACGGGCGAGGGCACGGCGAACGGCGAGCAGATCTACTTCGCGCTATCCAACGGGAACGACCCGCTGCGCTGGCACGAGCTCAACGACGGACAGCCGGTGCTCACCTCGGACCTGGGCACCAAGGGTCTGCGCGACCCGTTCATCATCCGCTCGCCCGAGGGCGACAAGTTCTTCCTGATCGCGACCGACCTGCGGATGTTCGGCTCGAACAACTGGGACGCCGCGCAGCGCACTGGCAGCAGGTCGATCATGGTCTGGGAGTCGACCGACCTGGTCAACTGGACTGACCAGCGGCTGGTCCGCGTCGCGCCGGACACGGCCGGCAACACCTGGGCGCCCGAGGCCTACTACGACCCGCAGCTCGGCGAGTACGTCGTCTTCTGGGCGTCGAGCATCTACGGAGAGGACAACCCGGGGCACACCGGGCCGTTGCCGCACAACCGGATGCTGTACGCGACCACGCGGGACTTCCACACCTTCTCGGAGCCCCAGGTCTGGTACGACCCCGGCTACGCCGTCATCGACTCGACCGTGATCGAGCACGACGGCACCTTCTACCGCTACACGAAGGACGAGCGGAATCGCGGCGGCTCGGCGCCGTGCGGCAAGTACATCTTCGCGGAGCGGGCGAGCAGCCTGCTCGGCAACTACCAGTTCATCACCGAGTGCATCGGCCAGGGCTCGATCAGCCAGGGCGAGGGCCCGACGGTGTTCAAGTCGAACACCGAGGAGCGCTGGTACATGTTCATCGACGAGTTCGGCGGCCGGGGCTACGTGCCGTTCCAGACCACCGACCTCGAGTCGGGGAACTGGAGCATGGTCGCGAACTACGACCTGCCGGCGAGCCCGCGTCACGGCACCGTCCTGCCGATCACGCAGGCGGAGTGGACCCGCGTGCAGGAAGCCTACGGCGAGGAGGTCCAGCCGCCGGCGGTCGACGCGAGCCTGCTCGGCGGCACCTGGCAGGGCAAGTACGTGAACGAGGCGCGCCTGCGCCTGGCCGCCTCGAGCCCGATCGGCATCCAGTCGATCGAGTACCGCGTGGGCGAGGGCGACTGGCAGGCATATGACGGCGAGCTCGTCTTCGACGAGCCCGGCGATTACCGCGTCGAGTACCGCGCGACCGACGCGCTCGGCCAGACCGGGCCGGTCGGGGAGGTCAGCTTCACCGTCGTCGCCAGGTCGGGATGCGTGCCCGAGCTCTCCGACGAGTTCGACGGCGCGGCGCTCGACACCGGCCGGTGGAGCTTCCGCCACCCGACGACGCCGGCGGTGGGGGCGGGCGCGCCGAGCGTCTCCGGCGGCAGCCTCAACCTGCCGCTGGGCGCCTACTCGGTCGACCTGGCGCGGCCGGGCCCGATCGG
>PKER01000287.1 GCA_002919115.1 bacterium | reverse complement strand
TTGCGGCCGGAGAGCACGACCTCGGCGCCCGCGCGCGCGAGCTCGGCGGCGATCAGCCGGCCGGTGTATCCGGTGGCGCCGTAGATCGCGATCGGGCCGCTGGGAGCGGGCTCTGGCACGGCGCGGATGCTACGTCACGGTCCGCTACGGTTCGCACGATGGCGCAGCTCACGCCGCAGCAGCTTCAGCGCCGCGACCGCTTCGAGGCGCTCATCGCGCTGATGGCGCCGTTCCTCGACGCGGTGCTCGCCGTGGGCGACCGCGTCTCGCGGATCGTCGGGCCGGAGAGCGAGCACTACCCGATCCGCCCGCCCGGCGAGACCTTCGAGCTCGTGCCCGCGCGCCGCGGCGCTCAGCCGGAGGAACGCTCTGAGCCCGGCGAGCGCCCGGCGTAGCTCTTGCGCTTGAACACGTCGTCGACCAGGGACTCGACCCGGTCGAGGAAGAGAATCCCGTCGAGGTGGTCGATCTCGTGGAGCACGGCCCGCGCCTCGAAGCCCTCGCACTCCACGGTCCCGCCCATGTGCTGGACGACGATGCGTGTCGCCCGCCGGACGTTCGCCGTCACGTCGGGGAGGCTCAGGCAGCCCTCGCGGGCGACGTGCGAGCCCTCGCTCTCGATGACGCGCGGGTTGGCGAGGACGAGCAGGCCGTTCGAGGTTTCCGCCTTCGGGTGGTCGCTCACGTCGACCACGCAGACCCGCGCGTCGAGGCCGATCTGCGGCGCCGCGAGCCCTACGCAGCGCTCGAACGAACGCATCGTGTCGATCAGGTCCGCCGCCACCGCGTCGAGGTCGCTCGCCTGGACGGGCGCGGCGACCTGCTTGAGCGCAGGGTGCGGGTAGAGCAGGACCTCGCGGACGGGCACGGCTAGGGCGTGGCTAGAGCGCCTCGGAATCGAGCTCGCGCAGGTTGACCTCGACCCCCGTCTCCCCGCCGACCTGGCGCAGCGCTCGCTCGACCTCGTCCGGCGAGGCCTGGCCGAGCGCCACCTCGAGCAGCATCACGTACACCGGCGCCTCCTCGGTGCCGGTGACGCGCGTCTCCAGGTCGCAGATGTTCACCCCGAGCTCGGCGAGCGCCTGGCTCACGCCGTGCACGATCCCGAGCCGGTCGGCGCCGTAGACGCTCAGGACGTGCGTCGCGGTGCGCGCCGTGTGCCCCAGCTCGTCGACCTCGTTGACCGCCACCGCTTCGAGGCCGAGCTCGTCGCGGACGCGCGCGAGCCGCTCGCCGACCTCGTCCGCAGCGACCCCCTCCGGCGTGCGGACGAGCAGCATCACGGAGAAGTGCCCGCCGAGGATCGACATCTGCGAGTCCTCGATGTTCCCGTCGAGGTCGAGCAGGGCGCCGCTGATCGCGGCGACGATGCCGGGCCGATCCCGGCCGATGGCGGTGACTGCTAGCTCGGGCATGGGGGCAGCGTATTGGGGCGGCGCCGCCGGCGTCGGTCCGGGCGCCCGCGGCCTACCCGGAGGCGCCGCCTCGCTCAGCGCTCCCACAGGCCGCGCAGCCGCCCCTCGTCGTCCCCGCTCAGCGAGATGGAGAAGCCCTCCTGCGGCTCCCACTCGTCGGGGTCGGGCGAGTCGGAGGCCATCAGGGCGTGCCCCGCGTCTCCTCCTCGTTGGGGTCTGATGTCCGGCCCGACGGCGGAATCTAGTCAGGGGGCCGCGGGGCGGCATGACCCGCGCGGCCCAGCGATACTGCTGGGGATGTCGGAGGAGGAGAACCTCGCGATCGTGCGCACGCTGTTCGGCGCGTTCTTCCGCCGCGACCAGGAGGTGATGAACGCGCTGCTCGCGCCCGACGTGGAGTGGGATGCGACGCGCATGGTGATGGTGCCTGATTTGGCCGGGACCTATCGCGGCCGCGAGGGGACGACCGCGTTCTGGGGCGGCTGGCTGCGGCCGTGGCGCGATCTGCGCTTCGACTACGAACTGCGCGCGAACGGCGATCACGTGATCGCGCTGATCCGCAACCAGCGCCAGTGGGGGCGCCACAGCGGGATCGAGTCCGAGCTGCCGCCCTACGCGTGGGTATATGAGCTCCGCGACGGGCGCATCGTCCGCGGCGCGTTC
Source organism: bacterium (assembly GCA_002919115.1). Lineage (GTDB taxonomy): Bacteria > Actinomycetota > Thermoleophilia > Solirubrobacterales > 70-9 > RSA11. The sequence goes on along the minus strand of PKER01000287.1, from coordinate 3,489 downwards.
TACCCCGGCCACGAAGAGGGGCTGCGGGCCGTCGGCCTCGGCTAGGCCGGGCCGCCTCTACGCGCCCTCGACGTTCACCAGCCAGCTCGTGCCGAAGCGATCCACGCACTTGCCGAACACGTCGCCCCACGGCGCGCGCTCCAGCGGCATGACGATCGTGCCGCCGTCGCTGAGGCGCTCCCAGTAGGCGCGCAGGCGCTCCTCGTCGTCCCCGCTCAGCGAGATCGAGAAGCCGGCCCGTGGCTCGTACTTGGCGGGATCCGGCGCGTCGGCGCCCATAAGCGTGTGCCCGTCGGGGGTGGTGAGGACGGCGTGCACGACCTTGTCGGCCTTCGCCGGGTCGTCACCGCGCAGCTCCGCGTAGGTCTTGATGGCGAGCTCGCCGCCGAAGACCGACCGGTAGAAGCTCATCGCCTCGCGGGCGTTGTCGCGGAAGGTGAGGTAGGGGTTCAAGCTGATCGTCATCTCGTACATCGCCTCCTTTTCCGAGCGCGCCATAGGATTACCGGCCCGTGAGCCGCAAGGAGATCATCGAGCGCGAGCGCAGGCTCGCGCGCCCCGTCGCCCTCGCGGCCGGCGCGCCCCTGCTTCTGTTCTTCGTCTCGCTCCTGCTGCGCTCCGAGCTCAGCACTGAGAGCGGGATCGGCCCGGAGGTGCTGCGGACGATCGACGAGCACAGCGGGATCGTGATCGGCTCGGGCATCCTGGCCGGCTTCGCCTACGCCGCGCTCGCGGTGCCGCTCACCTATCTCTTCCGCGCCGCCGCGGTGCGCACGGAGCAGGGCATGATCAACGGCCTCGTCGGCCTTTGCGTGGTGGGCCCGCTGCTCTTCGGGCTGCAGTCGATCCTGGGCAGCCTCGCGCAGGTGGACGCTGCGCGCGACTTCGTGGAGCAGGAGCACGGCGTGGGCGACATCTACAGCCTCGCGGAGAACCTGCTCACCGAGCAGGGCCTGATGTCGGTCGCGCAGGCGGTGGGCGCGGCGGGGCTGCTCTCGCTGATCTTCGCGATCGTCTACACGGCGCTCTGGGCGATGCGCGCCGGCCTGCTCACGCGCTTCTCCGCGACCCTCGGCATGGCGCTCGCCGTCGGCTTGATCCTCGGCCCGCTCGCGCAGACGGTGCTGCCCGTGACGTTCATGTGGTTCGCCTACGTCGGGCTCGTGATCGCGGGGCGCTCGCCGGGCGGGCGGCCGCCGGCCTGGGACGCCGGCGTGGCGGTGCCGTGGCCGCGCCCGGGCGAGGAGGCCGAACAGCCGCCGCCCGCCGACGACGACGTGATCGAGGGCGACGCGACCGAGATCCCGGGCCTGGACGAGAACTCCAACGCCGCCAGGCGCGCCCGGGCGAAGGCGCGCAAGCGCAAGCGAAAGCGGCGGTCCTGACCGCGCACGGGGGAGAGGTGGCGGCGAGGGACGCGGACCTGCTCGAGGCGGCGCGCGCTGGCAAGCCGCTGGCCTACGGCGGGCGGCCGCCCGGCACCGAGCTCGCCGAGCGCATGCTCGCGCCCGTCACCGACTGGCTGCGCCGCGACGCCGCCGGGCTCCCCGGCCTGCGCGGCCTAGACCTGGACGCCGTGCTCGGCGCGGCCGAGCACGAGTGGTTCGAGCTCGGCGGGCTGCTCCACCACGCGGAGGTGCACCGCGCGCGGGGCGAGCGCCGCGGCGCCGTCGTCTACGTGCACGGCCTCGGCGACCACGCCCGCCGCTCAACGGCGCTGGGCGGAGCGCTCGCCGACGCGGGCTGGGACGCGGTGCTCGTCGACCGCCGAGGGCACGGGCTCTCGGAGGGCGTGCGCGGGGACGCCGCGCTCGCCGACGACTTCGCGCTCGCCCGACGCGCGCTCGCCGACGCGCGCGAGCGCTTCGGCGGCCCGGTGGTGCTCGTGGGCGACTCGCTCGGCGGGATCATGAGCTGGTACCTGCTCGCCGACGGGGTCGAGGCCGACGCGGTGGTCTGCCACTGCATCAACCACCCGCGCGCCGATCACGACCCCACGATGCGGTTCAAGCGCCCGGTGATGCGCGCGGTGGGGCGGATCGCGCCGCGCCTGCGCATCCCAGTGACGCAGATCGCCGACTACTCGCAGGTCGCGCTCGAGCCGGTGACCGGCCGCTACTTCGAGGAGCGCATCGACCCGCTCTTCAACTTCTCGGTCACCGCCCGCGCCGCGGTCGGCTACCTGGAGTTCTCACCGCGCCGGCCGTGGGAGGAGGTCGAGCTGCCCGTGCTCGTGATGATCGGCGACGAGGACCGGATGGTCACCCGCGCGCACGTCGAGCGCTGCCTGGCGCTGGGCAAGCCGCCGCGCACGACGCTGATGGCCCTCCCGGGCATGGGGCACCAGATCTACCTCGACCACCTCGCCGACGCGCTGCCGCCGATGCTCGAGTGGCTCGACGGGGCGGTCAGCGCGAGCCGGCCACCTGCTGCTTGAGCTGCTCCACCACGCTCGGGTCGCGCAGCGTGGTGACGTCGCCGAGCTCGTTGCCCTGCGCGATGTCGCGTAGCAGCCGGCGCATGATCTTCCCCGAGCGCGTCTTGGGCAGATCGTCGGCGAAGTGGATCTCCTTCGGGCGGGCGAGCTTGCCGATCTTCTGGGCGACGTGCTCGCGCAGGGCCGCGGCGAGCTCGTCGCCACCCTGGGCGCCGCCCTCCGGCGTGACGAACGCGACGATCGCCTGGCCGGTCTGCTCGTCGGGCACGCCGATCACGGCGGCCTCGGCCACCTTGGGGTGGGAGACGATCGCGGACTCCACCTCCATGGTCGAGAGGCGGTGGCCGGAGACGTTGATCACGTCGTCGATCCGCCCGACGATCCAGAAGTAGCCGTCCTCGTCGCGCCGCGCGGCGTCGCCCACCAGGTAGGTGTCGCGCCCGTAGCGGCTCCAGTAGGTCTCGACGAAGCGGTCGGGCTCGCGATACAGCGTGCGCGCCATCGCGGGCCAGGGCCGGGTGAGCACGAGGTTGCCGCCGCCCTCGGCCACCTCGTTGCCGTCCGAGTCGTAGATCGCGGCGCGGATCCCCGGCAGCGGCACGGTGGCCGAGCCGGGCTTGGTCGTGGTGAGGCCGGGGAGCGGCGCGATCATGATCGCGCCGGTCTCGGTCTGCCACCAGGTGTCCACGATCGGGCAGCGCCCGCCGCCGATGTGCTCGTGGTACCAGAGCCAGGCGCGCGGGTTGATCGGCTCGCCCACCGAGCCGAGCAGCCGCAGCGAGGAGAGGTCGTGCTTCTGCGGGTGCTCTGCGCCCCACTTCATGCAGGCGCGGATCGCGGTCGGGGCGGTGTAGAGGATCGTGACCCCGTAGCGCTCGACGATCCGCCACCAGCGGTCGGGCGCGGGGTAGTCGGGCGCCCCCTCGTACATGACCGAGGTCGCGCCGTTGGCGAGCGGCCCGTAGACGATGTAGGAGTGGCCGGTCACCCAGCCGATGTCGGCGGCGCACCAGTAGACGTCTGAGTCCTTGAGGTCGAAGACCAGCTTGTGG
>PKER01000002.1 GCA_002919115.1 bacterium | reverse complement strand
GCGCGGCGAGCCGGCCGGCGCGTGGCCGTGACCGCGCGCCCGTACCTCGGCTACGCCTCGCGGAAGCGCCTCCGGCTCCGGGCCGCGAGCGGGCGCTGACGCGAGCCGTAAACACCCGCGTGTCCCTGTGACAGGATTGCCCAGGTGGCAAAACGACCGGACTCGAAGCGCCTCGAGGACCTCGCCTGGCTTCGCCGGGTGCGTGACCGGATCGATCGCGAGTACGCCAAGCCGCTGAACGTCGAGGCGCTCGCCCGGGACGTCCACATGTCCGCCGGGCACCTGAGCCGCGAGTTCAAGCGCGCGTTCGGCGAGTCGCCGTACAGCTACCTGATGACCCGCCGCATCGAGCGCGCGATGGCGCTCCTGCGCCGCGGCGACATGAGCGTCACCGAGGTCTGCTTCGAGGTGGGCTGCTCGTCACTGGGCACCTTCAGCACGCGCTTCACCGAGCTCGTCGGCGTGCCGCCGAGCGTGTATGCGCGCGAGGCGTCGCACGAGATGAAGGGCGTCCCGCCCTGCGTCGCGAAGCGCGTGATGAAACCGGTCAGGAATCGAGAAGCGACCGCGCTGGCCCGGACATAGGGTCGCCCCCATGGACCTGAAGATTCACCAGACATTCATCCCGCACACCGACCACGAAGCGTCCCTGGCGTTCTACCGCGACATCCTCGGTTTCGAGGTGCGCAACGACGTCGAGTACAACGGCATGCACTGGCTCACCGTGGGCCCGCCCGATCAGCCGGACACCTCGATCGTCCTGCACCCGCCGGCCGCCGACCCCGGGATCACCGAGGAGGAGCGCAACACGATCGCGGAGATGATGGCCAAGGGCACATTCGCGAGCATCAACCTCGCGACCCGCGATCTCGACGCGACCTTCGACGAGCTGCAGGCCAACGACGTCGAGATCGTCCAGGAGCCGACCGACCAGCCCTGGGGCATCCGCGACTGCGCGGTCCGCGATCCCGCGGGCACGATGATCCGCATCTTCGAGGTGCGCTGAGGGTGGCGCGCGCGAAGACCGCGCCCGCGCGGGAGGGCCACGTCGCCGACGCGCACGAGTTCATCCGCGTCCAGGGCGCGCGCGAGAACAACCTCAAGGACATCACCGTCGAGATCCCGAAGCGCCGGCTGTGCGTGTTCACCGGCGTTTCGGGATCGGGCAAGAGCTCGCTCGTCTTCAGCACGATCGCGGCGGAGTCCCAGCGGCTCATCAACGAGACCTACAGCGCCTTCGTCCAGGGCTTCATGCCCACCGTTGCGCGCCCCGACGTCGACGTGCTCGAGGGCCTGACGACGGCGATCATCGTCCACCAGGAGCGGCTGGGCGCCGACCCGCGCTCGACCGTGGGCACGGTCACGGACACCCACGCGATGCTGCGGATCCTGTTCAGCCGGCTCGGCAAGCCGCACATCGGCGGCCCCCAGGCGTTCTCGTTCAACCTCGCGACCGTGCGGGCGAGCGGCGCGATCACCGTCGAGCGCGGCGACAAGACGAGGACCGAGAAGGCCACCTACACCCGCACGGGCGGCATGTGCACGCGCTGCGAGGGGCGCGGCGCGGTCACCGACTTCGACCTCTCCGCGTTCATCGACGAGGACAAGTCGCTGAACGAGGGGGCGGTCTCGATCCCCGGCTTCAGCATGAAGGGCTGGTACGGGCGGATCTTCCGCGGCTGCGGCTTCTTCGACCCCGACAAGCCGATCCGCAAGTTCAACAAGCGCGAGCGCCACGACCTGCTCTACCGCGAGCCCACGCGGATCAAGGTCGAGGGGGTCAACGTCACCTACCAGGGGCTGATCCCGCAGATCCAGAAGTCCTTCCTCTCGAAGGACCGCGAGGCGATGCAGCCCCACATCCGCGACTTCGTCGACCGCGTGGTGACGTTCACCACGTGCCCCGAGTGCGACGGCACGCGCCTCAGCGAGCTGGCGCGCTCGTCGAAGATCGAGGGCGTCAACATCGCCGACGCCGCGGCGATGCAGATCACCGACCTCGCCGAGTGGGTGCGCGAGCTGGACGAGCCCTCGGTGGCGCCGCTGCTCGGCAAGCTCCAGCACACGCTCGACTCGTTCATCGAGATCGGGCTGGGCTACCTCTCGCTCGACCGGCCCGCGGGCACGCTCTCGGGCGGCGAGGCGCAGCGCACGAAGATGGTCCGCCACCTGGGCTCGCCGCTCACCGACGTCACCTACGTCTTCGACGAGCCCACGGCGGGCCTGCACCCGCACGACGTCCAGCGCATGAACGACCTGCTCCTGCGCCTGCGCGACAAGGGCAACACCGTGCTGGTCGTCGAGCACGAGCCCCAGACGATCGAGATCGCCGACCACGTGGTCGACCTCGGGCCCGGCGCCGGGGCGGCGGGCGGCCGGGTGGTCTACGAGGGCGACGTGGAGGGCCTGCGGGCGAGCGACTCGCTCACCGGCCGCCACCTCGACGACCGCGGTTCGCTCAAGGACGAGGTGCGCGAGCCGCAGGGCGTGCTCGAGGTCCGCGGCGCCAACAAGCACAACCTCAAGGACGTCGACGTCGACATCCCGCTCGGCGTGCTCGTGGTGGTCACCGGCGTCGCGGGGTCCGGCAAGAGCTCGCTGATCGAGAGCTCGGTCGCGGGCCGCGAGGGGGCCGTGGTGATCGACCAGGACCCGATCCGCGGCTCGCGGCGCAGCAACCCGGCGACCTACACGAAGCTCCTCGACCCGATCCGCAAGGCGTTCGCGAAGGCCAACGACGTCAAGCCCGCGCTGTTCAGCCCGAACTCCGAGGGCGCCTGCCCGGTGTGCAAGGGGGCCGGGGTGATCTACACCGACCTGGCGATGATGGCCGGGGTCGCGACCACCTGCGAGGAGTGCGAGGGCAAGCGCTTCCAGGCGGAGGTGTTGGAGTACAAGCTCGGCGGCAAGGACATCAACGAGGTGCTCGGGATGTCCGTCGCCGAGGCCAAGGAGTTCTTCTCGGACGGCGAGGCCAAGACGCCCGCCGCGCACCGCATCCTCGAGCGCCTGGACGACGTCGGCCTCGGCTACCTAACGATCGGCCAGCCGCTCACCACGCTCTCGGGCGGCGAGCGCCAGCGCCTCAAGCTCGCTACGCACATGGGCGAGAAGGGCGGGATCTACGTGCTGGACGAGCCGACCACCGGCCTGCACCTCGCCGACGTCGAGCAGCTCCTCGGCCTGCTCGACCGGCTGGTCGACTCCGGCAAGTCGGTGATCGTGATCGAGCACAACCAGGCCGTGATGGCCCACGCCGACTGGATCATCGACCTCGGCCCGGGGGCGGGCCACGACGGCGGCCGGGTGGTCTTCACGGGCACGCCGGCGGAGCTCGTCGCCGAGCGCTCGACGATCACGGGCGAGCACCTCGCGGAGTACGTGGACGCCTGAGCGGGAGCCGGATCCGACCGGGTGTTAGCCCGCGTCGGATCCGGCTTACAATCCTCGGCCACTATGCACGCCCGAGGAGTGAGCGGGGGGCTCGCGGCGATCGTTGCGGCTCTCTGCGCAACGTGTTGGGGACGGGAATCGCGCAGGCGCTTCCGTCCGAACGCGAGCTTGTCCGCGTAGCGGACATCCGGGAAGGGTCGGAGGGCTCCGGCGTCAACTGGCTCACGCCGGTCGGCGACCAGCTGTTCTTCGTCGCGGACGACGGCGAGCACGGCGGTGAGCTGTGGGTGACCGACGGCACCGAAGCCGGCACCAGGATGGTCGCCGACCTGCGGCCGGGTGGACTCGGCAGCGTCCCGCATGACCTCGTGCCGTTCAAGGGCCGCGTCGTGTTCGTCGGCTTGGTTCCGCAGTCCGGCGACTTCGAGGTCCTCAGCTCCGACGGCGAGGAGATCACGCGGCTCGCTCCCGGCGTCGAGCCCTACCTGGGCCCGCAGCCCATCGGCGACAAGGTCGCGTTCCTGGCCCAGGGCGGCGGCCTGTACGCGTCCGAGGACGGCGTCACCGCCTCCCAGCTCGCGACGTCGCCGGCCTCGCCCGCGGGCTCCCGGAACTTCGCGTTCAACGGCAGGTTCATCTACCAGGGCTCCACGCAGTCCGACGGGATGGAGCTTTGGGCGTGGGACGGGACCGCCTCGCCGCCCGAGCGGTTCACCAACATGCCGAGCTCGATCGTGCTCGAGGATGTCGCCTTCAGCCAGGGGAGGCTCTTCTTCGCCCACGACGTCGACTCCGTCTGGGTCACGGACCTCACGCTTCCCGGCACGCAAGTGGTCTGGGACCCGACCAATGACCAGGACTACGCTCGCCGGCTGACCGCGCTCGGCGACCGCGTCTTCTTCGAGATGGGCTTCGGCGCCAACCACGAGCTCTGGGTCACCGACGGGACTCCCGCGGGCACCCAGCGTGTCGAGCAGCCGGCGGGGACGCAGGTCACGTCCCACTACACCGCCCGTCCGATCGCTTACGACGGCAGGGTCTACTTCCGCCGCGACACCGATCTCGGCGCCGAGCCCTGGTTCACCGACGGGACGACGGAGGGCACGGGGATGCTGAAGAACGTCGGGCTCTCCACGCTCTCCTCTGACCCCGCGAACTTCGCGGTCGCGGGCGGCGAGCTCTTCTTCACCGCGAACGACCACGTCCACGGCCGCGAGCTCTGGCGCAGCGACGGCACCGCGGAGGGCACCGTGCTGGCGGGCGACGTCAACCCGGGTGAGCCCGGGTCCGATCCCCAGCGCATGGCGGACTTCCGCGGCTCGCTGTTCTTCGCCGCGAACGATGGGGAGTCGGGCGAGGAGCTCTGGCGCACGGCCGACGTGACGCCTCCGGACACGCGGATCACCAAGAGGCCTCCCCGGCGGATCGTCCTGCGCGGCAAGCGGCGCAAGGCGCGCGTGGTCCTGCGGTTCACCGCCGACGAGGAGGGCGCGACCTTCCGGTGCAAGCTCGACCGCGGCCGCTACAAGAAGTGCTCCTCGCCGCACAAGCTGCGCGTGAAGCCGGGCAAGCACACCGTGCAGGTGCAGGCCGTCGACGCAGCCGGCAACCGCGACAAGACCCCGGCGAAGGTGACGTTCAGGGTGCGCAAGCGGCGCTGAGCCCGCGCCCGCCCGCCACCCCGAGTGAGGCGGATTTGTGCGGCTATGTCGAACAAATCCGCCTCACCTCGGGATGTGAGGCGGATTCGTACGGTATAGGCGAATAGATCCGCCTCACTCGGGGTGGGCTGGCGCGCCGTGGTCAGCCCAGCGCGGCGTCCAGCTCGTCCGCGATCAGGCGGGCGAGCGGCAGGCAGGAGGTGGCGGCCGGCGACGGCGCGTTGCGCACGTGCACGGCGCGCTCGGTGCGCGAGACGATGAAGTCGTCCACGAGCGCGCCGTCGCGGTCGATCGCCTGGCCGCGCACCCCGGCGAAGGCGAAGCGCAGGTCGCGCGCCATCGGCACCAGCCGCAGGCCCACCGCCCGCCCCGGCGACAGATAGAGGCGCCCCGCCGCGGCCTCGCCCTGCTCCGCGACGTACGCGGCGATCGGCGCGTGCGTCAGGTAGCTGGTCGTGAACACGTGCGGCACCCAGGCGCCGTGCAGCTGCCCGGGGCGGCGGGGCCTCGCCCGGGGGC
>PKER01000217.1 GCA_002919115.1 bacterium | reverse complement strand
CGGTGCTCGGCACCGGCGAGGTGCGGGTGGCCGCCGACGAGCCGGCGGGCGGTGGCGCGGTCCCGCGCGTGAGCGCCGTGCCGCAGGCGATGGTAGAGACCGGGATGGCGGCACAGGCCGACCCGCTGCGCTCCTCGACGCGCGACGCCTCCACCGACCTGTTCACCTCGATGCCCGCCGAGGGCGCCCACGAGGTGATCATCAACACGCCGCGGCACCTAACCAGCCTCGGCGCGCTCAGCGACGACGAGCTCGCGGTCGCGATGGATGGCTGGCGGGCCCGGATGCGCGCGCTCGCCGAGGACTCCTCCTACGTGCACCTGATCGTCAACGAGGGCCCGGCGGCGGGCGCCTCGCTCGAGCACACCCACGCGCAGGTCTACGGCCTGCGCTTCGTCCCAGCGGAGATCGCGCGCGAGCGCGAGCGCGCCGAGGCCTACCACCAGCGCACGATGGGCGGGCACCTGCTCGCCGACGCCGCCACCGAGGAGGTGCGGCGCCGCGAGCGCCTGGTCGCGATCGACGACGAGGCGATCCTGTTCTGCCCGTTCGCCTCGCGCTCGCCGTTCGAGCTGCGGATCGTGCCGCGCCGCCCCGCGCCGTCGTTCGCCGAGGAGGGGCAGGGCGGCGCCGCGATGCTCGCGACCGCGCTACGCGCCCTGCGCGGGGCATTCGGGGAGCTCCCGCAGTTCAACCTCTGGGTGCGCACGGCGCCGCGCGGTACCGAGGAGTTCTGCTGGCACATCGACATCCTCCCGCGCCTCACGATCCGCGCCGGGTTCGAGCTCGGCACCGGCGTGGACATCAACACCTACGCCCCCGAGCGCGCGGCCGCCGACCTGCGCGCGGCGCTCGGTTAGGGCGCGGCGGCGGGCGCGGGAAAGGTTTGGGGGCGCCTTTTAGGGGTGCCCCCAATGTGCGGGCTGCGAGCCGCGCGTAGCGTCGCGGCCATGCACCAGATCCACGCACACATCCGCCGTCTCGCCACCCGCTCGCTCCTGCCCGCGCTAGCCGCGGCGCTCGCGCTCGCCGCGCCCGCCTTCGCGGCCGACCGCTACGTCGACGCCCAGACCGGCAGCGACGCCAACGCCGGCTGCACGCTGGCGAGCCCCTGCGCCACGATCGCCGCGGGCATCGCCGCCGCGGCGCCCGGGGAGCGCGTGCTCGTCGACAGCGGCACCTACGTAGAGAACGTGACGCTCGGCGAGGGGCGCTCGCTGGTCGGCTTCGACTTCGTCGCCGCCGACGGCTCGGCGTCCCCGGTGATCGACGGCGCCAACGCGACCGCGATCACCGTACCCGCGTCGGGGGCCGGGCGGATCGAGGGGCTCGTGATCCGCGCGAACGCCGAGCGGCAGGTCAACTTGGCCGGTACTGCCGAGGTGATCGGCAACACGTTCGACGACCCCGACGCGACCGGCATCGTCAGCGGGATCGGCAGCTCGGCCGTGGACGTGCTCGTCGAGGGAAACACCTTCGTCGACCCGAGTCCCGACGAGACGCGGGGCCGGATCGGCGTCTACGCGTCGGGGTCGATCACCGTGCGCGACAACGAGTTCGAGGGCCTCGTGGTCGGCGTGCAGGTGTCCGGGCCCGCGGCGGGTCAGCGCACGCTCGTCGAGCGCAACGAGTTCACCGGCATCCACAACTACCCGGTCCAGGGACGCGCGATCATCGCCGTCGGTTCCCTGCAGGGAGGTGAGCTCCTGGTGCGGGAGAACCGGATCAGCGCCGCGTCGACGCCCTTCGTGCTCGGCATCTCCGCGGGCACCGCCGCGCACCTCGAGCGCAACCGGGTCACCGGCGTCTGCACGGGCGTGCAGGTGGAGTCCGACAGCCCCGGCGTGACGATGGAGGGCGACGTGATCTGGGACACCGCCGGCGACGGCGTGCTCGTCCTCGACAACACCACCGGGCCGCGCTCGTCGCTGCGCGCGACCGGCCTCACGGTGTGGGCGAACGGGGGCGTCAGCATCAGGGTCCAGGAGGGCGAGGCGGAGGTCGACTCGACGATCGTCGAGGACGCCTCGCCGGTAGGCGGCGGCACCTGCGTGATCACCAACTCGCGCGCTTCGCAGGTCGCCGAGGATCACCCCAGCGGCTGCAGGGCGTTCCAGACGACCGCCGACCCGATGTTCGAGGACGCCGCGGCGGGCGACTTCCACCTCAAGCCCGGCTCGCCGATGATCGACGCGGGCGACCCCGACCCGCCCGCAGAGGGTGCGGTGGACATCGACGGGGACGCGCGCGCCGTGGACGGCACGCCCGACTGCGAGACCGTCGTCCGCCGCGACATCGGCGCGGACGAGTTCGTGCCCGCCGAGGAGGCCGACTGCACCGCGCCCGCCACCAGGTTCACCAAGACGCCGCCCAAGAAGTCGAAGCGCAAGCGGGTCGTCTTCCGCTTCGCAGCCGATGAGCCCGCGACTTTCGAGTGCAAGCTCGACGCGGGCCCGCGGCGGCCCTGCGCGAGCCCCGCGCGCTTCAGGGTGAAGCCCGGCCGGCACGTGCTGCGCGTCTGGGCCACGGACGCGGCGGGCAACGTGCAGGCCAAGCCGGCGAAGTTCGCCTTCCGCCGCGCGCGCCGCTGAGGGCGGCACCGGCCACAGGCAGCGCTGAGGGCGGCGCCGCCCCACCCCGGCCCCATCCCCACAGCCCCATCCCGCGGCGCGATCCGAACGCGCCTGCCCCCACCGCGCCGCGTGCGATTCCGATGCGCATAGCAACGGTTTCGCACGCTCGGCGGTGGGGGTTTGGGCTCCCGGCCGCCCGGCGGCCACTAGGCTCCCCGTCTCGATGCCGCCGATCGCACGACCGTTCCCGCGCTTCATCGCCGACGCGACCCAGGAGGGCCCGCCCACCGGCCGCTTCAAGGAGCGCCTCGACGAGAAGTTCGCCGAGGCGTGCGCGAAGTACGCCGACGAGGCGGGCTCGCCGCTCGACCTCGCCTCGATCCGCTGGTTCCCCGAGCGCGCCTGGGGCGGGCGGGTGTGGGTGCCCGCGACGGGTGCATCGCGCGAGCCGGTCGTACCCGCCGACGCCCCGGAGGGCAGCGAGCCGGTGACGATCGAGTACTTCGGCTGGGTCTCCTACGCGCGCGGCGAGGAGGGCGAGCCGGTCGATCTGCGCTCGAGCGCCGACTTCACGGACATCACCGCCGCCGACAACCCCGACTGGAAGGTCGACCTCTCCGACGACGTGATCGGCGAGTGGCGCTCGGAGGCGGGCCGCGGCGGCGACGTGACCCTGATCTGGGGCCTGCCGATGGTTGGCGGGGCGGTCGCGGCGACCGCCGAGCTCGACGGCGAGGTCCTCGACCAGGCGCCGGTGCGCGACGGGCGCTTCACGCTGGTCGCGGTCGACGCCGTGCACGGCTTCGGGAGCGACGACCTCTTCGTCGAGATCAGGCTCTGGGACCGCCGCCTGCGCCAGATCGCGTCCGAGAGCCTCTACGCGAGCGACGACGAGGACGAGCCCGAGGAGGCCTGAAGGCCCCCCGCGCGGCGCGCTAGGCGGGCGTGCGGGCGCCCGCGGCCACGCGCAGGAAACGTGCGCAGAGCTCGCGGCCGAGCCGGTTCCAGGCGCCGATGCGCTCGCGGATCTCCGCCTTGAGGCGGTCGGCGTCGATGCCGGTCGCGACGAAGTAGTCCGCCTCGCGGTCGTCGTCGACCCAGCTCAGGGCGTCGGCCTCGGTCACCTCGGCGTGGAACTGGATCCCCCAGGCCGGCGCCGAGGCGACCCGGTAGGCCTGCACGCACAGGGCGCTGCGCGCGAGCTCGACCGTCCCCGGCGGCAGCACGATCTCGTAGAGGTGCCACTCGAAGGCGTCGAACGCGGGCGCGAGCGGCCCGATCAGCGGGTCGTCCCCGCCCGCGGGCAGCACCTCGGCACGGTGCCAGCCGATCTCGGGCTCCGCCGCCTTGGGCACCCTGCCCCCGAGCGCGGCGGCGAGCATCTGGGCGCCGAGGCACACGCCCAGGAGCGGCGCCTTGCGCTCGACGAGCTCGCGCAGGACGTCCTTCTCGTCGCGCAGCCAGGGATGCTGGTCGACCTCGTGCGTGTTCATCGAGCCGCCGAAGGCGAACACGGCGTCGTAGCCGAGCGGGTCGGACGGCGGGGCGTCGCCCTTGGCGATCCACCACGTATCGAGCTCGGCGCCGAACTCCGCGCACGCCTCGCCGAAGACGCCGGCCGCGGCATCGTGCTCGTGGGTGATGGCGAGAACGCGCACGAGGGCAAGTGTGACAACGCGGCGCCCACGGTAAGAACCGCGGGCGGCGTCGCTAAGTGGCAGGGCGATCTCGCAAGGCGCCACAGTCGCCGACGTCCTCGACCTGCAGGCGCATCGCACCACCTTGCGGCCGCGTCGCAGAAAATCAGGAAGCGCCCCCCAAAAGAGCGCGATACCGCCCAGGGCAGACGAGGTGATGAGGCGCCCGGAACTGCGCTCGGTGGCCGGCGAGAGTGTTAGCTTTCCCTCCCGACTCAGGGAAGCGATGCTGTACAGGAGGGGGCCCGTGAAGCTCTTGTCTGGGACAATCGCCGCCGTCGCCTGCTCGATCGCCTGGCTCGGCCTCGCATCCCAGGCCGAAGCCCACACCGTCTATGTGCCGACGGACGGCGGCCTGGTGCCGATCGAGGACGGGGAGGCCCAGGACCCGGTCGAGGGGCCCTGGACCGAACCGAGAGGAGCGGCGATCACGCCCGACGGCAAGAAGCTGTACGTCGCGGATCGGTCCGCGGGCACCATCTACGCGGTCGACACCCGCTCGCACGAGATCCTCGCGCAGATCCCCGGCCCGATAAACGCGCACGACATCGCGATCAGCCCCCGCGGCGGCCTCGCATACGTGGCGAGCCCGGATTATGGGGTCTGGGCGATCGACACGAGCGAAGACAAGCTACTGGAGGAGCCGGTCAAGGCCGGCTACCTGCCGTTCGGCGTGGTCTTCGCCCCGGACGGCGAGCGCGCCTACGTCGCGAACGAGCGGGACATCTCCGTGATCGACACCGAAACGCACAAGGAGGTCGGGCGGATCGCCGACGACGGCATGGACGGTCTCCGGGGGATGGCGATCACCCCGGATGGGAAGACGCTCTACGTGGCCAACGTGTACAAGAACAACGTCCTGGCCATCGACACGGACACGGGCGACGTCGTCGCCACGATCGCGGTGGGCGAGCTTCCCCAGACGATCGCCCTCACGCCCGACGGCAAGCGCGCCTACGTCGCCAACCCGTGGAGGCTCACCGTCTCCGTGGTCGACACGGCCACGAACGCCGTGGAGACGATCCCGATGGGCTACGGCGCCAACGGGATCGCGACCACGCCCGACGGCGAGCGCGCCTACGTCGCCAACTATCCGAGCCGCACCGTCTCCGTGATCGACACAGCCACGAACGCCGTGGAGACGATCTCCCTGGGGGGTTTGGTGTCCCTGGGGGGTTTGGTGCGGGCCGTGGCGGCCGTCCCCAACCAGCCGCCCACCGCCGAGCTCCGGGCCGACGCCCTCGAGGTCTTCGCAGGCACGCCGGTCACGTTCGACGCCTCCGGCTCAAGCGACGACGAGGGGATCGCAAGCTACACCTTCGACTTCGGCGACGGCGCCCGGGCGACGACCGCACA
>PKER01000173.1 GCA_002919115.1 bacterium | reverse complement strand
GCGGCCGGGGCGCTGCTGCTCGCGATAGCCGCACTCGTCGCCGCGGCGGTGATGAGTTGGCGCTACTCCTCGCTCGTGCTCGTGCCGGACCACGAGCCGGGCCCCTTCGACGTGAAGGTGCTGGCCGTCGAAGGCGACCGGGTCACGCTCGAGCGCGACGCCGGCACGGAGCGCCCCGGCACGTACGGCTTGGACTGGCCGGACGGCCACGCGATCGTGGGCCGGGTGCTCGCCGTCCGTGACGATGCGGTCACCCGCCGCCTGCGCGCGGTGGAGGGCCGCCTTGCGCCGGGGACGGACGCCGAGCTCGACCCCCACGTGTGGGAGGGCGACCCGCGGCGCGCGCGCGGGATCGCGTTCGAGGTGGTCGAGATCGAGGGCGAGCTCGGGCCGATGCCCGCGTGGCGGGTCGACCCGCCCAGGCCGAGCGGTGTGTGGGCGATCTTCGTGCACGGCCTGAACGGCACGCGCGAGGCCGCGCTGCGCGTGCTGCCCACCCTGCGCCGCGCCGGCCTCACGACGCTCGCGATCACCTACCGCAACGACGAGGGCGCCCCGCCCGCGCCCGACGGCAAGCACCACCTGGGGCTCGAAGAGTGGCGCGACGTGGAGGCCGCCGCGCGGTACGCGCTCGCGCAGGGCGCCGAGCGGCTCGTGCTGATCGGCTACTCGATGGGCGGCGCGATCGTGACGCAGTTCGCCGAGCGGTCGGAGCTCGCCGGCAGCGTGGCCGGGCTCGTGCTCGACTCACCGGCGCTCTCCTGGAAGCGAATCCTCGCCTACGGCGCCACCGAGCTTGGCCTGCCCGAGCTGGTGGCCGTGCCCGTGCGCTGGGCGATCGCGCTGCGCATCGAGGTCGACTGGGACCGGCTCGACGCCCTCCAGCACACCGGCCAGCTCAGCCTGCCGACCCTGCTCTTCCACGGCACGGAGGACTCCGTGGTCCCGATCGAGATCAGCGAGGAGTACGCGCGCGCTCTGCCCGAGCACGTCACCTACTACCACGTGCCGCGCGCGGGGCACGTGGAGAGCTGGAACGTCGACCCGGCCGCCTACGAGGCGCGCCTGCGCGCGTTCCTCGCCGACCTGGGCGTCGGGCGCGGCTAGCCCCGGTCCGGGATCTCCTGGACGGCCCAGCGGTTGCCGTCCGGGTCGGCGAACAAGGCGAAACGCCCCGCCTTCGCCCGGTCGACGTCGCTCACGGGGACGGCGACCAGCTCGAGCCTGAAGTCCATTGCAGCCTCCTCGGCGTGGGGGATGGAGATGGCCAGCGTATGCCCGGGAAGGCGCTGGCGCAATGTGCGACGTCTCGGTCTCTATACTTGCTTGCATCAAGCAAGTACTTTCCCCGACGACAGGAACTGCGATGCCCTCACCCGAGAACCTCGAACCGCTCGCCCGCGCTATCTACCGGCTCGGCTTGGTCAAGCGCGACATGGTGCGCCGGACCGGCTTCGAGCCGGGCGGCGGGCTGCTGCCGCTCGCGATCCTCCAGGTGCGCGACGGCGCGCGGGTGAAGGACATCGCCGACGCCATGCACGTCGACCTCTCGGTGGCGAGCCGCCAGATCGCGGCGCTCATCGAGGCCGGCTACATCGAGCGTGCCGCCGACCCCGCCGACGGGCGCGCGGCCGTGCTGCACGTCACCCGCAAGGGCCGGGCCGCGCTGAAGCGCGCCCACGAGCGGATCGTGAGCGCCTTCGCGAAGGCCCTCGCCGACTGGTCGGACGAGGACGTCGCCACGCTCACGAGGCTGACCGAGCGGCTGCGCGCCGACTACGAGCGCTCGATCAGCCCCGTCGCCGAGGAGGTGGCCGCGTGAGCGTCGCCACCGCGAGGGCGGCCGGGCCCGCGCCGATGTCGCGGCGCGAGGTGCTCGAGGCCATGTCGGGCCTCCTGCTCGGCATGTTCGTCGCCCTGCTCTCCAGCACGGTCGTCTCCGCGGCGCTCCCGCGGATCATCAGCGACCTCGGGGGCACGCAGACCGACTACGCGTGGGTCGTCACGGCCACGTTGCTCGCGCTCACCGTGAGCACGCCGGTCTGGGGCAAGCTGGCCGACCGGGTCGACCGCAAGCGCCTGGTGCAGACCGCGCTCGTGATCTACGTGGTCGGCTCGGCGGCCGCGGGCATGTCGGAGTCCACGACGTTCCTGATCGGCTGCCGCGTCCTGCAGGGCATCGGCGCCGGCGGCATGATGGCGCTCGTCCAGGTGATCTTCACCGACCTGGTCTCGCCCCGCGAGCGCGGCCGCTACATGGGGATCATCGGCGCGATCATGGCGGTCGGGATGATCTCCGGGCCGGTGCTGGGCGGCGTGATCACCGACGGCATCGGCTGGCGCGGCACCTTCTACGTCGGGGTCCCGTTCGCCGCCGCGGCGATCGTCGTGCTCCAGCGCACGCTGCACCTGCCGCCGCGCGAGCGCGGCGCGTCCAAGCCCGACTACCTGGGCACCGCGCTGATCACGGTCGGCGTCTCGGTCCTGCTCGTGTGGATTTCGTTCGCGGGCAACCAGTTCGACTGGCTCTCGGCCCAGACTGCGGTGATGGTCCCGGTCGCGCTCGCCTCGCTGGCCGCGGCCGTCGTGGTCGAGCGGCGCGTGAGCGACCCGCTGATCCCCCTGGAGCTCTTCTCCAACCGGACGATCCGCCTCGTCGTGATCGCCACGGTCGCGGTCGGCGTCGCGATCTTCGGCGCCTCGATCTTCCTCGTCCAGTACATGCAGATCGCGCACGAGCGGACCCCGACCGAGTCCGGGCTGCTCACGATGCCGATGGTGCTGGCGTCGATGCTCGCCTCCGCCGGGGTCGGCCAGATCATCAGCCGCACCGGCCGCTACAAGCGCTGGATGCTCCTGGGGTCCGTGCTGCTGACCGCGGGGCTCGGCCTGATGGGGACGCTCACCGAGGACACCAACCTCGTCCTGGTCGGCGCCTACCAGGTGGTGATCGGGCTCGGCATGGGCATGCTCATGCAGAACCTGGTGCTGGTCGCGCAGAACTCGCTCGGCTTCGACCAGATGGGCGCGGGCAGCGCGCTCGTCGCCTTCTTCCGCAGCCTCGCGGGCGCGTCCGGCGTGGCGATCCTGGGTGCCGTGCTGGCGTCGGAGGTCACGAGCTCGATCGCGGCGGGGCTGGCGGCGAACGGCATCGACCCGAGCGCGCTCGGGTCGGGGTCGGGGTCACTGCCGGACGTGCGCACCCTCCAGGAGCCGATCCGCGGCATCGTCGAGCACGCGTACGGCTCGGGCATCGCCGAGATCTTCCTGTTCGCCGCCCCGGTCGGGCTGATCGCGATCGCCGCGATCGCGCTGCTGCCGGAGAACCCGCTGGGCACCGTGAGCGGGATCGAGGCCGCGGCGCGCAAGGCCGAGGAGGGCGGCGCGGACGACGCCCCCGAGCGCGAGCCCGGGGGCGCGGAGGACGAGGCCGCGACCGCGGGCGCCTACGGCCCGTAGGTGCCGAACGCCCAGAGGTTGCCCTCCGGGTCGCGCACGGTGAAGTCCCGCGACCCGTACGAGGTGTCGGTGATCTCGATGGGGACGTCCGCGCCCGCCGCGCGGACCTGCTCGTAGAGCTCGTCGACCTCGTCGAGGGCGCAGTAGAACAGCCGCCCGCCGGGCTCGAGGCTGCGGAACGGCTCGCGCCCGATGCCGGCCGAGCTCACCATGATCGTCGCGCCGCGGAGGCTGAGCTCGGCGTGCACGACGCAGCCGCCCTCGTTGCGGTGGTCCTGGCCGAGCGTGCAGCCGAGCACGTCGGTGAGCCAGCGGATGCCGGCGTCGGCATCCCAGTAATGGACGTGGGGATAGAACCGTGGCGTCGCCATCGGGGCTCCTTTCGGTCGTGTGGGGCGCCGACGCTAAGCCGCGGCCGCGGCCGGGTCTTGTACGAAATTGACCTCCGCGCCCGCGGCGACTCCCTCGAAGCCTCCGAGCAGCGAGCCGCGGTAGGCGGCGGGCGTCGTGCCCGCGAGCGCGCGGAACTCGCGCGTCATGTGGGCCTGGTCGTGGTAGCCGCACGCGGCGGCGACCCGGGCGAGCTCGACCGGGCGCCTGGCGCGCAGGAGCTGCGCGGCGCGCTCGAACCGCAGGATGCGCGCCGCGGTCTTGGGCGGCACGCCGACCTGCTCGCGGAAGCCGCGGATCAGATGGCGCGGGCTGCAGCCGAGGCGGTCGCACAGGGCGCCGATCTCCGCCGTGCCGCCGCTCCGCGCGAGCGCGCGCCACGCCCACTCGACGCTCGGCGTGGCTCCCCGGGCCCGCGCGAACCGGCGCGCGATGGCGGCGTCGAGCAGGTCGAAGCGCGACGCCCAGTCCGGCGCGGCGGCGAGCGCCTCCTCCAGGCGCCGGCCCTCCTCGCCGAGCACGTCGGCCAGGCCGACCGAGAGCTCGGGGAGCTCGTGCAGGGCGATCCCGCAGAAGAGGTGCAGGCCGATCGGGGTAAAGTCCACCTGCACGCCGGCGGACTTACCGGAGAACGCGGTGGTGGCGGGCTGCGGCGAGAGGCGCGCGAGGAAGCCGCCGACGTGGACGGCGGCCGAGCCGTCCGGACCCGAGACCGCGAAGGGCACGCCGAGGTTGATCACCAGGACCGCCCGCGAGGAGGGCGCCTCGAGGCGGCGCAGGCCGGTGTCGGCGCGCTCCACGAACCCCGTGTAGCGGCGCACGAAGGGAAGGAGCACGGGCGCGGGCGCAGCCTCGGCGTACTCCGAGCTGCCGGTCGCCGAGCGGCTGCGGCTGACGCGCTGCGTGCGTGCCATTCGCTCACTCTAGGCCACGGCACCGCGCCCGCCCTCCGCGCCGAGCGTGCGAAAGCGCTGAGACCGGCAACGGAATCGCACGCTCAGCGGGTTGGGAAAACGGCCCATTTCGCCTCCGGCGCTTGTCGTGGGGCCGGCGAGATGTTAGGAACGCCCCGCGCCGGCTTGAAGGCCCGCGCAGGTCAGTACCACGGAGGAGTATCCATGCACGCACTGAGGAGGCCGCTCCGGGCCGCGGCGATCGCGGTGGCGGTCGTCGCGTCGCTGGCGCTGCTGGCGATCGCGATGACGCAGGGGGCGCAGGCCGCCTTCCCGGGTCCCAACGGGGACATCTTCTTCCACACCCAGGGCAACGGCGGCGACTCGATCATCGCCCGGGTCAACGCCAAGGGCAAGAAGTTCAAGAAGCTCACGCCCGAGGCGATCGACGCGACCGACGTGGCCGTCTCGCCGGACGGCAAGCGCATCGCGTTCGAGTGCGAGCTCGAGAACGGGGGCTCGGAGATCTGCGTCGCCGACCGCAACGGCAAGCGGCGCCGCGCGGTCACGAACCACCCGGCGAGCGACAGCGACCCGGCGTGGTCGCCGGACGGCAAGTGGATCGTCTTCGAGAGCGACCGGGACGGCGACGACGAGATCTACAAGGTGCGCGCCACGGCAAGCGCCTGCGCCAGCTCACCAAGAACAACGTCCGCGACGAGGACCCGAGCTGGTCGTCGAAGGGCCTGATCGCCTGGGAGTCCGGCGAAGGCAACATTCAGGACATCTGGGTGATGCGCGCCAACGGCAAGCGCAAGCGCAACCTCACCAAGAGCCCGCTCGCCGACGACGGCGACCCGAACTTCTCGCCCAACGGCAAGCTGATCGCCTGGGAC
>PKER01000283.1 GCA_002919115.1 bacterium | reverse complement strand
TCGCCAGCGCCGCCGCGCGCCGCTCGCGCACCAGCCGCGGTAGGGCGCGCGCCACGTCGCCCCAGGCGGCGAGCTTCTGCCGCCACCAGCCGCCCGCGAGCGAGACCGGGACCAGCGCCAGCTCGGTGGCGAGCAGGGCCGGGGCGAGCAGGGCGAGCAGCGCGCCCGGGTAGCAGCGCAGCAGCGTCGCCCAGCGGTTGCGCTCCAGGTAGCGCCACTTCGCGGGCCCCTTGTCGAACTCGTAGTCGTGGTCGACGCGCGCCTCGTAGGCCACCCCCAGCCGCCCGCCCGCGAGCCGCACGCGCAGGGAGAGGTCGACGTCCTCGTGGTAGAGGAAGAACTCCCCGGGAAAGCCGCCGAGGCGCTCGAACTCCGCGCGCGGGATCGCAAGGCACGCCCCGGAGACGAAGCCCGGCTCGGCGGCGTCCTGCGGCGGCGCCGGCGCGACCGGCTCCCCCGCTCCGCCCGCCCAGGCGATCCCGGTGAAGTGCACGACCCCGCCGCGGGTGTTCACGAGCCGCCCGCCCTCGCTCGTCACGAGCGCCTGCCACGCGCCCCAGCCGCGCCCGTCGGCGTAGGGCGCGGCGATCGCCTCGCGCCAGCCGGGCTGCGGCACCGCGTCTGGGTTCAGGAAGACGAGCAGCTCGCCGCGCGCCCGGCGCGCCCCCGCGTTGCAGGCGGCCGGGAAGCCGAGGTTCGCGCCCGTCTCGATCACCTGCGCCGCGGGGTAGGCAGCGCGCACCGCCGCGGGCGTGTCGTCGGGCGAGGCGTTGTCGACGACGATCACCTCGTCGCCCTCGCGAAGCTCCCGCCCGAGCGCGGCGAGCGGGGCCCCGATCGCGTCGGCGTGGCCGTGCGTGACGATGACGACGGAGAGCGTGCTCACTGCGGGGCTTATATCCGGGATCGGGGCGGGACGCCCGTTCGGGGGGACTGGCCCCACGTTTCATTGAGCTTTGACGCCATGACGGTTAGGGTGCGCGGTCGGCGCAAGAGAGCCCCTGGGCGCGATGGAGGAGCGACCCGAAAGCACCACGCCAAGGACGAGCGGCGACCGCCCGACGGACGGCGCGGCGCCGGCAGGCCGCCTGCCCGCGGGCCGGCACGGCCTGCCCCGCGAGTTCGTGATCAGCAACCAGCGGGCGCGGATCATCGACGCGATGGCGCGCGCCGTCGCCGAGCGAGGCTACGCGCGGGCCTCGGTGGCCGACGTGCTCGCGCGCGCCGGGGTCTCGCGCAAGACCTTCTACGAGCGCTTCCGCGACAAGGAGGACTGCTTCCTGCAGGCCTACGACGTCGTCGCCGAGGGCCTGTTCGAGCGCGCCGAGGCCGCCTTCCGCGAGGGCGCGGGCGAGCCGTGGGAGGTGCGCGTTCGGCACGGGCTGGCGCGCACGCTCGAGGCGATGGCGCGCGAGCCCGAGTTCACGAAGATGTGCATGGTCGAGGGGCCGTCGGCGGGGCCCGAGGCGATGAAGCGCTACTTCGCGATCCTCGAGCTCTTCCGCCTCTACGTCGACCAGGGCCGCGAGGTCGCCGACGCGGAGGTGCCCGAGCTCACCGCGCACGCGGTGGTGAGCGGCGTCGCCGGGATGATCTACCGCCACGTGGCCGACGACCGCGCCGAGGAGCTCCCGGAGCTCCTGCCGGAGCTCACCTACTTCGTGATCGCCCCGTTCCTGGGCCGGGAGCGCGCCCGCGAGCAAGCCGAACTCGCGCGCGCCGAGGGGCGCTGAGCGAAGCCGGCGAGCGGACTCGAACCGCTGACCCCTTCATTACGAGTGAAGTGCTCTACCAACTGAGCTACGCCGGCGCGGGACCCCATGATAGAAGCGAAACGGCGCGGGCTTCACGCCGACCGCAACAGGGGCCGGCGTGCAGCCGCGAGCTGACCTCAGCGGACCGTGACGACCGCCTTGACGACGTCCCGCTGGGTGCCCAGCGTCCCGGGGACGGAGGTCTCGGCCGTGATCCCGCAGGACTTGCGCTTGCCCTTCCTGGCCTTCTTCGTCGCCTTGAAGACGACCCGGATGGCCCTCTCGGCGCCCGCCTTCAGGGCTTTGACCGTGTAGCCCCGCCGCCCGGTCACCTTCTTGGTCACGGGGCGGCGGCCGGCCATGTAGGAGACCTTGACTCCGCCGGAACGCCTGCAGCCGCGCAGCACGAATCGGCCACGCTCCGTGCCGTCGTTCTGCAGCGTGACTATGAAGGCGCGCTCCTTGCCGCGCTTCAACCTCCATGCCCGCGTCTGCCCGGAGGCGGAGTCGTTGTAGACGTCGCCACCGCGCGCCTTCGACTTGCGCTCGCCCCCGCGGCGAAGCGCGAGGTCGGCCCACGGCGTCGCCACCTCGGCGGACCAGTCGTACGCGTCGGATCCACAGGTGCCGTTGGTCCATTCGATCGTGCCCGTGGCGACGCCCGGCCGGACGAACTCGCCGTCGATGACGGACGACCTACCGGCCTCCGAGCGGGTTTCTGTGAACGCGCCGTCGACCACGGGGATGCCGCGGTACGTGAACCCCACTCCCCCGCAACTGGGCGAGCTGGATGCGGCGATCAACCTGACATCCACGGTGCCCCCGTCGGGCGAGACGGTGAGCGTCACCGAGATGACACCGGTGTCGCCGCTGTAGGTGTAGGTCGCACCCGGCAAGACGGTCGCCCCCGCGGCGGGCGCCAGAACCAGCGAAGCGGCAAGCGCGCCGACGCCGATCAGGCCTCTCATCATCCCACGGACCCTCCTTCACTCGTGACCCCTGCTTGTCCAACCGGGTTCCTACCCCGGCCCGCGGGGTCGGCAAACGCTACTGCGGCTCGGCCAACCGGTAACCGACGCCGCGCACGGTGAGCACGAGCTCGGGCTCCTGCGGGTCGCGCTCGATCTTCTGGCGCAGGTTCGAGATGTGCACGTCGCAGGCGCGCACGTCGCCGGAGAACTCCGACTGCCAGAGCTCCTCCATGATCTCCAGCCGGCTGAAGACCTTGCCGGGGTTCTCCGCGAGCAGGCGCAGGACCTGGAACTCGGAGCGGGTCAGGTTGACCGGCTTGCCGCGCACCGTGACCAGGTGCCGGGCCAGGTCGATCCGCACGTCGCCCGCCTCGATCGTCTTGCTGTCGTTGCCGGTCGCGTGCATGTCGAGCTCGCGGCGGCGCAGGAGCGCGCGCACGCGCCCGATCAGCTCGCGGACCGAGAACGGCTTGGTGACGTAGTCGTCGGCGCCCACCTCGAGGCCGACCACCTTGTCCACCTCGGAGTCCTTCGCCGTCAGCAGGATGATCGGCACCGGGCTGCGGGCGCGGACCTCGCGGCACACGTCGAGGCCGCTCTTGCCGGGCATCATGATGTCGAGGATCAGCAGGTCGAAGTTGTCGCCGCCCGCGAGCTTCTGGTCGGCGTCCTCGCCGTCCTGCGCGAGCGTCACCTCGAAGCCCTCCTGCTGGAGGGCGTACCCCACCGCCTCGCGAACCGAGGTCTCGTCGTCTGCTACCAGGATGCGCTTCGCCATTTACGCCACCGGGGTGGCCGCCGGCTTCGCCGCCGGCAGGCGCACCCAGAAGTCGCTGCCTCGACCGACCTGGGAATCGACGCCGATCTCGCCGCCCATCACATCGACCATACGCTTCGCGATCGACAGACCGAGGCCGAAGCCCTCGAGCTCACGCGCGGTGGCACCGCGGTAGAACCGCTCGAAGATGCGGTCGATCTCGTCGGCGGGGATTCCGGTCCCAGTGTCGGTCACTTCGATCAGGACGTCACCGTCTTCGTGACGTCGAGCGCGAAGCGTAACGCTGCCGGGCGGCTGCGTGTGCTTGAAGGCGTTCGTCAGCAAGCCGATTAGCACCTGGCGCAGCAGGACGCGGTCGCCCTGGGCGGCGAGGTCGGGCTCCAGGTCGAGCTCGAAGTTGACGCCCTCCGGCACCTCCACGGCCCGCGCCGCCTCCTCGGCGGTGAGGCCGACGTCGAGCGCCTCGGTGCCGCCCTCGCCCACCGCCTCCATGCGGGCGAGGATGAGCAGCGACTCGGTGAGCCGCGCGATGCGCTCGGTGTCCTCCTGGAGGCGCCTGAGGAAGTGCTCGCGGGCCTCGGGGTCGTCCTTCGCGCCGGCGAGCAGGACCTCGACCGCGCCCGAGATCGCGGCGATCGGGTTGCGCAGCTCGTGCGCGGCGTTCGAGACGAACTCGCGCTCGGCGATCTCGCGGCGCAGCTCGTCGGTGCGGTCGCGCACGACCGCGAGCACGGCGTTCTCCGCGGGGATCTCGCGCGCCTGCAGCGACCAGACCCGCTCGCCGATCCGCAGGCTGTCGTGCTCGGCGGCGCCGGTGCGCTGCGCGCGCCGCAGCCAGGGCAGCAGGGTCGCGGCCGCCTTGCCGTCGGCGTAGACGAGCGGCTGCGCGGCCGGGTTCGAGAAGCGCACGGTGCCGTCGGCGCCGACCACCATGACGCCGTCGGTGAGCGCGTCGAAGATCGCCGAGAGGCGGTCGCGCTCGGAGCGCAGAGCGTCGAAGGTCTGGCGCAGGGCGGCGCGCATCGTCTCGAGGGCGATGCCGAGGTCGGTGATCTCGTCGCGCCCGCCCGTGACCTCGATCGGCTCGTCGAGGTGGCCCTCGGCGATCCGACCGGCGGTCTCGGCGAGGCGCTTGACGCGCGAGGTGATCGCGCTCGCGATCAGGAAGCTGATCAGGACGGAGACGGCGAGCGCGATGCCGAGCGCGAACAGGCGGTCGCCGCGGACGGCCTCGATCGCCTCCTGCAGCTCGGGCGGGCGCTCGGCGCGGGCGAGCACCGCCCCGTCGATAGCGCCGTTGCGGTAGATCTGCGTGCCGACCACGGTGACGCCGTCGGGCAGCGACTCCACGTAGCGGCGGCCGTCGAGGACCTGGCGCACGGCCTGGCGCCAGTGCGGGATGGCGTCGAGCGTGAGGCCGTCGGAGACCTGGTCGGTCACGAGCTTGCCACGGTCGTTGAAGACCCAGACCGAGTAACCGTCCTCGGCGATCACCCGCAGGGCCTCGGCGGCGCGCTCCTCGCGCCGGTCACCGACCTCGATCGCGACGCTGACCGTGCGGCCCTGGGCGAGCTCGTCGAGGCGCTCGTCGGCCGCCGTCTGGCCGGTCTCGTTGACGAGGAGGTAGGCCAGCCCGGCGGTGATCAGCGCGACCCCGGCGAACGCGAACGCCAGGTAGAGGCGCACGCCAAAAGGGCGCTTCGCCGACGTTCGCGGATGCTGGAGCCACTTCCTCATCTGTCGTCCAATGTAGGGGCAGGATCGCGCTGTTTCCAGCGGTTTTGCCCGCTGCGGGCGCGGTTCAACCCCGCGGGGCGAGGAGGACCTCGGCCCGGAAGCAGAGCGCCTCGAGCGCGAGCTCCTCGTTCACATTCACGCTCAGGCGCCGGCGGGTGTCCATGACGAGCTCGCCGGCACGGCGCGCCCGGCGGGGGTCGACGCCCTCGGCGTCCTCGGCGAGCTCGGCGGCGCGGTCGACGTTGAGGACGAACTCGGCGGCGCCGTCGCCGACGGCGGCGAGGTCGCGGAACCAGGCCGTCATGAGGGCGAGGCCAGCATCGAGCGCGTTCGTGCGGGCGGTGCGGGTCGCGCGCTTGGCGGCGTCCTCGCCCTCGCGCTCGATGCGCCGGGCGGCGCGCTGGTCGGCCTC
>PKER01000062.1 GCA_002919115.1 bacterium | reverse complement strand
GCGGCGTGGCCGTGGCGATCATCGCGGTCGCGGCCGGCGCCTTCACGGTCGGCGGGGGCTTCGACTCCGGCTTCCGCACCCTGGATGACCCCGGCTGCAACGGCTCGCGCGAGATCTGCGACCGGCGGATCGACCGGATCGCGATCCCCGCCGCCCACAACTCCATGTCCGCGGTGACCAACCCCGGCTGGCTCTTCGGGCAGCAGGACGCGGGCATCGCCGAGCAGCTCGAGGACGGCATCCGCGGCTTTCTGATCGACGCCCACTACGGCGAGCCGACCAAGTCGGGCAAGATCAAGACCGACCTGAGCGGCCAGGGTGCGAGCGAGCGCAAGAAGTTCGAGCAGACGCTCGGCAGCGAGGCGTTCGCCGCGGCCCTGCGGATCCGCGACCGGATCGTGAACTCGCCGGTGACCGGCGAGCGCCAGGTCTACTTCTGCCACGGGTTCTGCGAGCTCGGCGCGCTGCCGATCGACCAGGTCTTCGGGCAGTTCCGCGACTTCCTCGCGGCCAACCCGCGGGAGGTCCTCGTCATCGACATCGAGGACTACGTCGACCCCAAGGACATCGCCGCCGCCGCCGAGCGCACCGGCCTGGTCGACTACATCTACAAGGGCGACCTGGATGAGCACATGCCCACGGTCCAGGAGATGATCGACTCGGGCGGGCGCATCCTGCTCATGGCCGAGCACGACGCGGGCGACGTGCCCTACTACCACCAGGCCTACGACGGGCTCGTGGAGGAGACGCCGTACTCGTTCAAGGAGGTCTCCGAGCTCACCGATCCCGACGAGCTCGAGGCGAGCTGCCAGCCGAACCGCGGCCGCGAGGGCTCGCCGTTCTTCCTCATGAACCACTGGATCGACACGAGCCCGGCGCCGAAGCCGTCGAACGCCGCCCGGGTGAACACGCGCAGCGCGCTCACCGCACGGATCGCCGAGTGCGAGCAGGTGCGCGGCCGGCGCCCGGGGCTGATCGCGGTCGACTTCTACCGCCAGGGCGACCTGTTCGACGTCGTGCGCGAGCTCAACCGCCGCCCGGCGCCGGCGGCGCGCTGACGGCTCAGCCGGTCGGCCCGTAGCGCTCGGTGCGGATGCGCTCGGCGGGCACACCGACCTCCATGAGCAGCCGCGTGGCGGCCTCGACGAAGCCGTTCGACCCGCAGACGAAGGCGGTCGCGGTCGGCTCGGCCAGGGAGGCGACGAGCTCGGCGTCGATCCGGCCGGTGTGGCCGGTCCACCCGGGGGGCGTGGCCCGGGTGTAGGTGACGACCGTCTCCTCCCCGAGCTCGTCGGCGTAGATTACATCGTCGGGACCGCGCACCGAGTACAGCAGCCGCATCTCCGCCTCGGGCATCGCGCGGCGGCGGTGGCGCAGCATCGCCATCAGCGGGACGACCCCCGAGCCGCCGCCGACGAGCAGGGCCGGGGACTCACCGCGCCAGACGAAGTAGGAGGCGAAGGGCCCGCGCACCTCGACCCGGTCGCCCACGACCACGACGTCGTGGAAGTACGGGGAGACCTCGCCGTCCGCGATGCGGTCGATGGTGAGCTCGATCTCGCCCTCATCCAGGGGCGAGGAGGCGACCGAGTAGGAGCGCTGCGCCTGGTAGCCGTCCGGGGCGGTGAGCCGCACGTCGTAGTGCTGCCCCGGCAGGTGCGGCATCCACATCGGCAGCTCCAGGCGGAACGACTTGACCCGCGGCGTCTCGGCCTTGATCGCCTTGACCGTGGCGATCTGCCAGCGACCCGGCGCCCGCTGGGCGACCGGGGTCAGTCGTTCCAATAGCGCTCCTCCTTCCAGGGGTCGCCCCGGTTGTGGTAGCCGTTCGCCTCCCAGAAGCCGGGCTCGTCGTGGTCCATCAGGCGCAGCCCGTGGATCCACTTGGCGCTCTTCCAGAAGTAGAGGTGCGGCACGAGCAGCCGCGCCGGCCCGCCGTGCTCGCGGGGCAGCGGCTCGCCCTCGTGCTCGGTCACGACCCAGGCCTTCCCGTCGGTGAGGTCCTCCAGCGCCAGGTTGGTCGTGTAGCCGCCGTAGCAGTACGCCATCGCGTACGGGGCGAGCGGCTCGGCGCGCTCGAACAGGGTGTCGACGGAGACCCCGCGGAAGCTCGTGCCGAGCTTGGACCACTTGGTCACGCAGTGGATGTCGCAGGGCACCTCCTCGAACTCGAGCTCCGAGAACTCCGCCCAGCTCCACTCGACCGGCTCGGCGACCATGCCGTCGATCCGCAGCGACCACTCGGCGGTCGGGACGTCCGGCGTCGGGCCCGCGGTGAGCACCGGGAAGCCGCGCTCGACGTACTGGCCCGGAGGGAGCCTGCCCGCGAGCTCCTCGGGCTGGCGGCGCCTGCCCTGAAAGCCGCGTGAGATGAAATCGGCCATGGGCTTGGCTCCCAGTCTCCCACTCGAGTCAACCCCGCCCCCAAAATGCCCGCGGCCGCCGCCTGCGGCGGTGGTAGGGTCGCGTTGCCCGGAGGAGAGACGGGGGCCAGCCGACCGCGGGGGAGATGACAATCGCGCGCTTGTTCTTCTGGATCGTGGTCGCCGCCGGCCTGACCGCGATCGTCTACACCGGCGTCTGGCACATGTTCGTGCTGTTCGCCTGGCAGCACCCGATGCTCTCGTGGCTGCCGCTGCTCGCGGTGATCGTCGTGGGCTTCCTCGCGGCCGGCGTGCGCAACCTCGCGGGCGCGGGCGCACGGCCGCTCCCCAACCCCAAGGCGTTCGAGAAGATGGCCTCCGGCATAACCAGCGCGAAGCTGCGCGAGCGGGTCGAGAAGATGCAGCGGCGGCGCGCGCGGTTCGCGCTCGGCTGGGGCCTCCTCGCCGGGCTCGCCGTGCTCGCGGCCGGCCTCCTCTTCACCCTCCTCTCCCCGCCCGCGAGCGGCCTCTCAGAGATCGATTACGAGCTGGTCGACGAGCTGCCCCAGCGCACCCAGCCGCGCCTGCTGCCGCGTGCGAGCGTCGACGACGACCCCCGCTTCACGGACGTCGGCGAGACCCACCTCGTCCGCGACCCGGAGACCGGCGAGCTCATGTGGAGCGCCGAGTGGCAGCCGGCGCTGCTCAGCGGGCCGTCGCAGGGGGTCGTGACCAAGCCGCTCGACGACGTGCTCTCCGAGTCGTCGATCCACGAGGGCGGGTTCGACCACTCGGTCTCCGCGATCGCGCCCAACACGCTCAAGGGCCAGGCGAAGATCAAGCACCCGTTCAGCCGGACGCAGTACCCGGTGCTCATCCCGACCGGGGAGGGCACCGCGGTCGCGATCGCCCCGTACGTCGGCTACAAGGGCTTCCCCTTCCGCTACCCGTACCTGAAGGGCGTGCTCGTCTATCACCGGGACGGCACGATCGAGGACCTCACGCCCGAAGAAGCGGCGGCGCGCCCCGAGCTCGCCCGCAGCGGGCGGATCTTCCCCGAGGCCGTGGCGCGCGCCCAGGCCGAGGCGCTCGCGCGCTCGGACGAGTTCAAGGGCAAGATCATCGACGGCGACGGCAACAAGCAGCCGTACCTGACCGCGATCGACGCCGAGCGCACCGTGTGGGTGACGATCATCAGCGAGAAGGGCGGCAGCAACCTCGCCAAGGCGGTGGTGCTCGCCGACTCGACCACCGGCAAGACGCAGGTCTGGCGGCCGGGCGCGGGCGAGCGGCTCGTCTCGACCCAGGAGGCGATCAACGAGGCCAGGGCGCTGCCGCTCCGGTGGGAGGAGCGGCGCTGCTGCGACTCCGACGGCCACAGCTACACCGTGACCCTGCGCGAGGTCGCCGAGCCGCGGCTCGCCTTCAAGGACGGCGACCCGTACTACCTGGTCTCCGTGGTGCCCACCGACGACCTCGCGCTGCCGCGCGAGATCGAGTACACGCTGATCGTCGACGGGCGCACCGGGGAGACGATCCGCGAGCTCAACCACGTCTCCGGCGGCGGGCTCGCCGACCGGCAGCTCCAGCGCTTCTTCAAGTAGCGCCCGGCGTGCCGCCGCCCCCGCTAGGGTGCGTCGCGATGTCGGCGGTGATCGAGGCCAGGGACCTGGTCAAGACGTTCGGGAGGACGCGGGCCCTCGACGGGCTCGACCTGTCGGTGGCGCCGGGCGAGATCCACGGCTTCCTCGGCCCGAACGGCTCCGGCAAGTCGACGACGATCCGGATCCTGCTCGGGATGCTGCGCGCGGACGGCGGCGAGGCGCGGCTGCTCGGCGGCGACCCGTGGCGCGACGCCGTGGAGCTGCACCGGCGCGTCGCCTACGTGCCCGGCGACGTGAACCTCTGGCCGAACCTCACCGGGGGCGAGGCGATCGACCTCTTGGGGAGCCTGCGCGGCGGCATCGACCGGGCGCGCCGCGACGAGCTCGTGCGCCGCTTCGAGCTCGACACGACCAAGCGCGGGCGGGCCTACTCGAAGGGAAACCGCCAGAAGGTCGCGCTGATCGCCGCGCTCGCGAGCGACGCCGAGGTGCTCTTGCTCGACGAGCCGACGTCGGGGCTCGACCCGCTCATGGAGGCCAACTTCCGCGAGCTCGTGGACGAGCTCCGCGACTCGGGGCGCACCGTGCTGCTCTCGAGCCACATCCTCGCCGAGGTGGAGGCGCTCTGCGACCGGGTGACGATCATCCGCGCGGGCCGGACGGTCGAGTCGGGATCGCTCGCGGAGCTGCGGCACCTGACGCGCACCTCGGTGATCGCGGAGACCGTGCGCCCGCCCGCCACGCTGGCCGGGTTCGAGGGGGCGCACGACGTGCACGTGGACGGCAACCGGATCGCGCTGCAGGTGGACACGGCGCGGCTCGACGCGCTGCTGCGGGAGCTGAACGCGCTCGAGGTGCACTCGCTCACCTGCCGCCCGCCGACGCTCGAGGAGCTGTTCCTGCGCCACTACGGGGACGTCGCCGCGCCCTCGGAATCGCCGGCGGAATGAGCGAGCTGCGGGGGACGGCGCGCCTCGCCCGGCTGCACGCGCGGCGCGACCGGGTGCTGCTCGCCGTCTGCGCGGTCGCGATCCCGGCGCTACTCGCGGCGAGCGCGGTGAGCCTCAAGGACCTGTACCCGACGCCCGAGGAGCGCGCCCGGTACGCGGCGAGCTTCGCCTCCGACACCGCGGTAGCGGCGACGCAGGGCAACCCGGTGAACCTGGAGACGATCGGCGGGATCCTCACGTTCGAGACGGGCGTCTGGTACTCGCTGTTCGTCGCGCTCGCGACCCTCCTCCTCGTCAACCGCTACACGCGCGGCGACGAGGAGGCGGGCCGGCTGGAGCTGGTGCTCTCGACGGCGGTCGGCCGGCACGCCCCGACGGCGGCGGCGCTCGCCGTCACGAGCGCGCTGTCGGTGGTGACCGGCGCGCTGGCGTTCGGCGCGCTGATCGCGGTCGGCTACGAGGCGGTGGGCTCGCTGGCGCTCGCGGCCTGGTTCGCGGGGCTCGGGATCGTGTTCGCCGCGATCGCGGCGCTCGCCGCCCAGCTGTTTGAGAGCAAGCGGACGACGACGGGGATCGCGCTCGCCGCGCTCGGGGTGGCGTGGCTCGTCCGGGCGATCGCCGACGCGGGGGCGGACTGGCTGCGCTGGCTCTCCCCGATCGGCTGGGGGCAGGAGATCCAGCCGTTCGGCGAGGAGCGCTGGTGGCCGCTCGCGCTGATGGCGGCCGCTACGGCGGCGCTCGTCGCCGGCGCCTTCGCGCTCCTGCGGCGGCGCGACCTCGGCGGCGGCC
>PKER01000075.1 GCA_002919115.1 bacterium | reverse complement strand
CGCGCGGCGCCCGCGCCCCGCCCCTGGCCGCTTGAGCGGACCGCCTCGGTTCGCACACCGCGCAAGCGAACAGGGGCCGCGCCGGGCGCGGCCATCGACCCAAGGAGAAGAACACGATGAGACTGAAGACCCTGCTCTTCGCGGTCGCCGCGGCGATGTTCGCCCTGCCGGCGGCGGCGCTGGCTCACGTCACCGTGTCGCCCGAGAGCGCGCCGACCGACTCGTACGCGCGCCTCGAGTTCTCGGTGCCCCACGCGTGCGACGGCTCCCCGACGACCCAGATCATCGTCCAGGTCCCGGAGAACGTCGTCTCGGTGACACCGCAGCGCAACCCGTTCTGGAAGCTGAGCACGAAGGAGGGCCCGAAGGAGCCCACCGAGCTGCACGGCGAGACGGTCACCGAGGGTGTGAGCGAGGTGACCTGGACGGCGCGCGAGCCGCTCCCCGATCACGAGCTCGACGTGCTCAGCATGCAGGTGAAGCTCCCCGAAGCCGAGGGCGAGACCATCTGGTTCCCGGTCATCCAGAAGTG
The DNA here is from genome assembly GCA_002919115.1 of bacterium. Taxonomy (GTDB): domain Bacteria; phylum Actinomycetota; class Thermoleophilia; order Solirubrobacterales; family 70-9; genus RSA11. Next base: position 5,269 of record PKER01000075.1, on the reverse strand, counting down.
CGAGAAGGGCCGGACGGACTGGATCCAGGTGCCCGCTGAGGGCGAGGACGCCCACGACCTCGACGAGCCCGCCCCGGGCGTCACGCTGACCGCGGCCGAGGGGGACGGCCACGGCGCCGAGCCCGCCTCGCACGAGGAGGAGGCCGCCGCCGACGACGACAGCGACAGCGCGCCGAAGAGCCTCGCGATCGCCGCGCTCGTCGTGGGCGCCCTCGGCCTGATCACGGGCGGCGCGGGGCTCGTGCGGAACGGCAACGGCCGCAAGAGCTGACCCTCTCCTCCCCACCCGCCGAGCGTGCGATCCCGTTGCTATCCGCAACGGTTCGCACGCTCGGCCCGGGTGGCCGGCGCCGGGCGCCCTAGCCCCGGCGCGCGAGCCAGAAGGAGGCGCCGACGAACGAGGCCGAGAACAGCCCGAGGAGCGCCGCCACCCCGTAGTTCGGACGGTCGACGAGCACGCTCACGAGCCACCAGGCCGGCAGCGCGACCGCCATCACCCCGCCGGCGAAGGAGAGCGCCCGCACGGAGAGGCTGCGGATGCGCTCGTCCCCCGCGCCGCTCATCACGGTGATCGTCTCCGAGCGCCCGCGCCCGAAGTGCAGGGCGCCGATCGCGAGCGCCAGCCAAGCCGCCACGATCGCCGCCGAAAGCGGCCCGTCGGCGATCCAGAACCCGGCCACGACGGGCACCGCCAGGGCGATCATCCCCGCCAGGGTCGCGCGCCATCTGCGAAGGCTCATGGTCATGCCAACTCTCCTTCCTCGGGCTCGAACAAGCCCTCGATCGGGGTGTCGAAGAAGCGGGCGAGCGCGAACGCCAGCGGCAGGGACGGCAGATAGCGGCCCGTCTCGATCGCGTTGATCGTCTGCCGCGAGACGCCGACGGCCTCGGCGAGCCCTTGCTGGGAGAGCCCGCGTTCCGCCCTTTTCTCGCGCACGCTGTTCCTCACGGCCTGTGTCAAGTTACCTTGACATCGACCCGGTTGTCAAGCGTGCTTGACAGCCGTCCCGAGGCTGCCGCGCAGCCCGTCGTACGGATCGCGGGGTCGCGGATGCGGGCGCCGCGGATCCGCGACAGCGACGCGGGCCGCCGCTACTGGCGCACGTCGTTTCGGCCCGGGCCGCCGTCCAGGACGTCGCGCCCCGGGCCGCCCCGCAGAACGTCGTTCCCGGCCTGGCCGTAAAGCCAGTCGCGGCCGCGGCCGCCCAGCAGGGTGTCGTTGCCGCCCCCGCCGCAGATGCGGTCGCTGCCGCCGCGGCCGCGGATCCGGTCGGAGCCGCCCTGCCCGACGATCACGTCGGCGCCCTTGGTGCCGCGCAGCACGTCGCGCTTGCCGGTGCCGATGATCGCGCCCTTGCCGATGATCTTGCCCGCGCACTGAGCGAGCTCGTACGCGCCCGCGTCGCAGCGCTTGCCGCCGAGGCCGTCGCGGCGGCTGATCCCGCGCTGGTCGGTGCCCTTGCACTGATTCGGCGGCAGGAGGTCCAGGGCCGCGCTGGCGGGGCCGATCGCGAGCGTGAGCGTCGGCCCGCCGTTGTCGGTTACTCCCCCGCTGAACCCAGGCTCCGCCCCCGCGCGGTCCTTGCCGCCCAGGCCGCAGTCAGGGTCCGCGTTGGCGGAGACGTTGTACCCCTTGGAGCCGGCCGATCCGGACGACGCGGAACACGGGTCCGCGACGAGACCGAGGATCGAGGCGCGAAGCTCGACGACGCCGCCCGACGCCTGCCGGATGTGGTCGCCCGCCTTTGAGTCCGCGTCCGCGGTGTTGGAGGAGAACGTCGTGTGCTCGACCGCCAGGTTGATCTGCGCGTCCAGGTAGATGCCGCCCCCGGACGCATGCCCGTTGCCCAGGCTGCCGCCGAAGGCGCCGTTGGTAGCGATCGTCGAGGACTCGATCGAGCCGTGCCAGCCGATGCTGTTCGCGACGTAGAGCCCCCCGCCGTACGCCCTCCCGTTCAGGCTGGAGACGCCGGTGGCGTGGTTCGCACGGATCGTCGAGCGCCGGATCACGAAGTCCGTGTCGAGGATGAACAGGCCTCCGCCCAGCGCGGCCTGGGCCCCGGTCGTGCTGTCGTGCAGCGCGCCGTTGTTCATGAAGTAGGAGTCCTCGATCGTGAGGTACCCGTCGCGCATGTACATGCCGCCGCCCACGACGTCGAGCCCGAAGTCCGACGAGCCGTGCACGGCGTTGTCGAAGAAGCTCACGCGCCGCAGCGTCACCGTCGCCGCCTCGGCCGCGAGCGCCCCGCCGTAGAAGCTCGCGACCGCGTTGGTGAACGACGTGTCCGTCGCGGTCAGCGTCGCCCCCGGGTCCACCTGCACGGCCCCGCCCGCGAGCGCCCGGCCTCCGTTGAAGTCGGTCTCGCGCAGCACGAGGTTGCCATTCGTCCCGACGTAGACGATCCCGCCCTTCTGGTCGGTCGCCCACTCGCCCGCGACCTTCAGGCCCCTCAGGACGACCTCGGAGCCCGCGTTCACGCTCAGCACGCGGCTGTTCACGCTGCCGACCGTCGTCTCGCCGTCGCCGCGGATCGTGAGCGGCCCGCCGGCGCCGACCTCGAGCTGACCCTCGCTGAGCGCGACCAGCGGGACCTTGATCTCGATCACGTCGCGCTTGTTCGCCTGCCCGGCCGCGCACCCGTTCGAGAGGTTCGCGTTGCTCGTCGCCGACGCGACGGCCTCGCGCAGGCTGCAGCCCGGGACCGCCGGGCCGTCGTCGCCCGAGTTCACGGTGATCGTCGCGGCCTGCGCCGGCGCCGCCGCGACCGCGGCGAGCACCGCTCCGAGCAGAAGCGCGAGGCGGCCTTCCCGCCCGCGGGTCCGCATCCTGCATGCACGCATCCAGCGTGCGCCTTCCTCGCGCTGAGCGCCCTCCACCGGCTCCCCCTCTTGTCGTACTCAGATGGCCCGCCCAACGCGGGGCGACCCTTATACCAGCCGAGCGTTCAGCTCGCGGTCGCGCGCCGGCGCCGGCGGTAGGCGCGGTTCTTGATCTTGTTGCCGCAGACCTCCATCTGGCACCAGGTCCCGCTGCGGTTGCGGGAGGCGTCGTAGAAGGCCCAGCGGCACTCGTCGCTGGCGCAGACCTTGAGCCGCTCCCACTCCCCGGTCACCTGCGCGCGGTAGGCGATCCCGACGATCTGCCCGATGAACTCGTCCACGGAGCGCGCGGGCGCGAGGTCCAGGTCGAGGCGCCCGGGCTGGGGAGACGCGAGCCGTACCGGGCTCTCGCCCGCGAAGCGCTGGAACGCGGCCGCGGTCTCTTCGCTGAGCGCGCCGGTCAGGTTCGCGTCGAGCATGTCGCGCACGACGGCGCGGAACTCAACGAGCCGCTCGAACTCCCGCTCGCCCACGGCGACGCCGGGGGCCGCGAGCTCGGACTCGACCAGCCAGGCGCGCGCGGAATCCGGGTCGAGCAGGCGCTCCTCCTCCGGCTCGAAGGCGAACGTGTTGGCGAGCGCCTGGACCGCGATCAGGGGGGCCGGGGCGAACTTGTACTCGACCTGGCGCTGCAGCTCGGCGACGTTCACGACCAGGCAAAGCCTACTCCTCGTGACCGGCAAAATCACTTGACAGGTCATGTCGTGACCGGTATAACCGGTTTACCAGTCACGCAGGACCGTGCGGCGGCGCCTCGATCCGGGCGCCGCAGAAAGGAGTGACGTGCGCTTTCTCGCCCAGCTGATGACCCGCCAAGTGCGGCAGTTCGCATCGACGTGGGACGCCGACCACGCGACGGCGCGGCCGAGCGCGCCGCAGCCACCGTTCGTGACCGGCCTCCTCGCCGTGCCGCCGGAGGCGCCCGCCGCTCCGCCGGGCACCAGGCGCACCCGAGAGCGCTAGCCGGTCACTGGCGCGTGAGGGCGAGCTTCGCGCTCAGCGCCACGAAGGAGCCCGCGAAGACCCGGCGGATCCACGCCAGCACCCGCGGGCGGCTCACCACCTGATGGCGGGCCGCCGCGGCAAGCGCCCCGTAGAGCGCGAACACGGCGAACGTGAGCGCCATGAACACGGCGCTGAGCTCCAGCATCGCGAGCACCTGGCCGCCGTTCCCCGGCCCCACGAACTGGGGCAGGAACGCGAAGAAGAACACGGTGAGCTTGGGGTTCAGGAGGTTGATGAGGACCGCGGTCGCGACCGTCGCGCGCGCCGACCGCGCCGGCGCCTCCTCCTCCACCGCGAGCCCGCCGCGCTCACGCAGCGTCGTCCACGCCAGGTAGAGCAGGTAGGCGACCCCGAGGTACTTCAGCACGCCGAACGCCACCGCGCTCGTGTGCAGCAGCGCGGCGAGCCCGGTGATCGCGGCGGCCATGTGGGGGACCACCCCGAGCGTGCACCCGAAGGCGGCGATCACGCCCGCGCGCAGGCCCCGCGTGAGCCCCGCAGCCAGGGTGTAGACCACGCCCGTGCCCGGCGTCGCGATGATGACCAGCGAGGTGAGCAGGAACTCCGGGCCCATCCCGGCCCACCCTACCGCGCCTCGCCCACGCGGTTCACTCCGCGTCGCGCGCCACGCCCGCTGCCGCTTCGACCAGAGCCGCGGCCACGCGGCGGCCGGCCTCCCCGGACTCCCCCACCTCTGGGTGCCACTGCAGGCCCAGGGTGAGCCGGCGGCCGGGAAGCTCCACGCTCTCCACCACCCCGTCGTCCGAGCGAGAGGTCACCCGCAGCGCGGGCGCCACGCGGCGCACCGCCTGGTGGTGCTCGCTTGCGACCTCCGGACGGCGGCCGAGCAGGCCGCGGATGAAGCTACCCCCGGCGGTGTCGACGGCGTGCGACTCGCCCCAGTGCGGGTGGCGGGCGTCCGCGTGCTCGCTCAGGTCCTGGAAGAGCGAGCCGCCGAGCGCGACGTTGAGCAGCTGGTGGCCGCGGCAGATGCCGACGATCGGGAGGTCCAGCCGCAGCGCCGCGCGCAGCGCCTCGTACTCGCGCAGGTCGGCCCGCAGGTCCGGGTCGTTGAGCGGCTGGCGCTGGCGCTCCCCGTAGAGGGCCGGGTGCATGTCGGTCACGCTGCCGCCGATCACCACGCCGTCCGCGCCGGCGAGCTCCCGCTCGTTCGCGTGCACGCCGTCGCCGAGCGACGCGAACGGACGCACCTCCGCCCCGGCGTCCTCGAGCCAGCGCCGGTACGCGTCGTCGTCGTCCTGGAGGAAGCGCAGCGCGGCCATCACGCTCAGCGCTTCGAGGTCGTTCGGGTCCACCGACAGCGCGCGCACGAGGTGCTGCTCGGCGGCGGCGAGATCCATGTCGCGGATGGCGATGCCGGCGC
>PKER01000074.1 GCA_002919115.1 bacterium | reverse complement strand
CCCGGCGACCGCGGCGACGAGCGCCGCCGCCGCGGCCGCCGTGGCGCGACGCGGCGTCATCCCTTGCGGATCACGCGCTCGCAACTGCGGCCGATGCGGTCGTCCCGGTCACCGCGCTTCACCACGACGACGTCCTTGCCCGGCCCGCAGTTCACGCGGTCGCGACCGCCCTTGCGGATGTCGATGCGGTCGTTGCCCTTGCCGGAGGCGATCACGTCCCAGCCGCGCGTGCCGCGCAGGCGGTCGCCCTTGTCGCTGCCGTAGATCGTGCGCCCGTGCGCCTTGGGGCACTTGGCGGCCTTCGGGCGCGAGCAGACCTCGACCGGCTCCGAGCGGACGTTCAGGCCCCGCTCGGCCTGCAGCGTCGAGAAGCCGCGCGCGACCGTGACCTGGTAGCGGCCGCCCCCGAGCGGCACGACGCTCTCCGCGCCCGTGATCGTCGCGCCGTCCGCCGGCGTCGCGTTGCCGCCGAAGTCGTATTCGAGGACGCGCACGGTGAACGTGGTCTCCGTGGTGCCGGCGGGCACCTTGCGCAGCGTCAGCGGCGTCTCCGTGAACACCTCGGGGTCGGTGCCGAACTCGGCCCAGTGCCAGAGCACGCTGTCGCCGTTGCGCAGCATCGCGAGGTCCGGGCTCGAGGAGCCCGAGGCCCCGTTGATCCAGAACAGAAGGCCGCCGGTCGGGTCCGGGTAGGCGCCGTAGCTGCGCAGCGAGCCGATCTGGCAGAGCTGCGGCCCGAAGTCGGTCGGGCGGACGCGCACCGGGCTCAGCCTCTTGTTGTGGCGCGCGGCGGTGGCCGCCAGCGTGAGCGCGCTGGGGCCCCGGAACTTCTCGCCGCCCTTGCGGTTCTTGCAGGCGTGGCCGCGGCCGAGCCGGACGCGCTCGTTGCCGGTCACGTACCAGGTGCCGGGATCGAGCGTGCCGCTTGGGCCCTCCACGCGCAGCTGGACGAGCGCGGCCTTGGCTTCGGCGGCCGCGGGCGCGCAGGCGAGCGCGCAGGCGACGGCCGCGACGGTCACAACGAGCGAGCTGCGCACGCGCGCAGCGAACGTATGGAGCATGTAGCCACCCTTTCCTCGAGGGACTTCTTCGGCTGCCGCGGGTCAGGTCTCCTGGCTTCCGGCACTCGACCCGCGCCTTCCCGAGGCGTCGGTGACCCCTCAGTGGCTGGGACGCGCCTGGCGTCCCGTGCGGTGTCGCGCTAGCCGGTCACAGTGGCGGGACCGCGCCGGTCTTTCACCGGACTTCCCTTGGCCACGCGGCCTTATGGACGAGGTCAGTTTAACCCCGCGGGCGGCGGCACGCGCCGGGCGGGCCCCTACCCCTCGGCGTCCTGGGCGGCCTTGCGCTCCTCGACCTTGGCGACCAGCGCGTCGTAGGCCTCGGGCATGGCCTTCCGCATGCGGGAGAGCTCCCAGTGCTCGATCTTGATGAGCGTCACGGGCGAGGTGGCGGTGACCGTCGCCGAGCGTTCCGAGCGCTCGAGGATGCCCTGCTCGCCGAACACGTCCCCGGGCCCGAGCTCGGCGAGCTTGCGGCCCTCGCGCTCGACCTTCACCGTGCCCTCCTCGATCGCGTAGAAGTGGTTCGAGAACCCGCCCTCGCGCACGATCTCCTTGCCCTCGGGCCACTCCTCGAGCGTCGCGAACGGGGCGATCGTGCGCAGCGCGTCATCGGGCACCTCCGCGAACAGCGGGATGCGCTTCAGATGGCTCGTGTCCAACCTTCCCTCTCCCGGCTAGGCGTTTCCGGCTGGGCGCAACGTACCCCATGCGGGCGCCGCCAAGCGCCGCCCCATCGGCGCTAACTGACCAAGCAGTCAGTTATCCTCGCCGCGTGAGGACGGAGGCCCCGCCGCCGCTGTCAGCGAACCCCGTCGTGCGGATCGCGAGCGACCTGCTCAGCGAGCGTGCCGCGCGCGGGACGTTCCCGCCGGGGCCGACGGACTTCAACTTCCGGCGCACCCGGGTGATGGCGCGCGACCCGCTCTCGGTCCTCCTCCCCCTGTACCGCGAGTACGGGCCGATCTTCAGCGTGCGCCTGCTGCACGCCCGCGTCGTGTTCATGCTCGGGCCCGAGGCGAACCGGTTCATCCTGGTCGAGCACCCCGAGCTGTTCCACTGGCGCGAGGGCAGCTTCGGCGACCTGATCCCGCTGCTCGGCGACGGGCTGCTCACGATCGACGGCGCCTACCACGACGAGGCGCGGCGGATCATGATGCCCGCCTTCCACCGCGAGCAGATCCTGGCCGCCACCGAGGTGATGTTCGCCGAGGGCGAGGCCGCGCTCGCCGGCTGGCGGCCGGGCGAGACGGTCGACCTCTACCACTGGATGCGCAACGTCGCGATGCGGATCGCGATGCGCGCGCTGCTCGGGCTCGACCCCGACGACCGCGGCCAGGGCGCGCTCGCGGCCGAGCACTTCGAGCGCGCGCTCTCCTACTACGGCATCGACTTCCACAAGCGCCTGCTGCGCGGCCCGGGCTCGCCGTGGCGCTCGATGCAGCGCTCGCGGGCGAAGCTCGACGAGATCGTCTACGCGGAGATCCGCAAGCGCCGCGCCGAGGCCGAGCCGCGCCGGGACATCCTGGGAATGCTGATCGCCGCGCGCGGCGAGGACGGCGAGGGCTTCAGCGACCGCGAGATCCGCGACCAGGTGATGACGCTGATGTTCGCGGGCCACGACACCTCGACGTCGACGCTCACGTTCCTCATGTACGAGCTGGCCCGCAACCGGGCGGCGCGCGAGCGCGTGGTGGCGGAGCTCGACGAGGTGCTCGGCGGGCGCCGCGCCACCCCGCAGCAGCTCGAGCGCGGGCTGCCCGAGCTCGGCATGGCGATCGACGAGACGCTGCGCCTCTACCCGCCCGCGTGGATCGGCCCGCGGCGCGCCGTGCGCGACTTCGAGTTCGGCGGCTACCGGGTGAAGGCGGGCACCTACGTCAACTACAGCTCGTGGGCGAGCCACCGGCTGCCCGAGGTCTTCCCCAACCCAGAGGCGTTCGAGCCGCGCCGCTTCGAGCCCGCGCGCAAGGCGGCGCTCCCGCGCGGAGCCTACGTGCCGTTCGGCGGCGGCTCGCGGATCTGCATCGGCAAGCGCTTCGGCCTCACCGAGGTGAAGGCGCTCGCCACGCTGATCCTGCAGCGCTTCCGGCTCGAGCACGTCCCCGGCCACACCATGCGGATCCGGCAGATGCCGACGCTGAGCCCGGACGGCGGGCTGCCGGTGATCGTCCGCGAGCGCGACGCCTAGCTCAGCGGGTCCGCGCCCCGCGCGCGGCCTTCATCCCGCCGCTCGTGCGGAACCGCACCTTGATCTTCAGGCCGCTGCGGCGGCGTCGTGTGCGCCTGCCCCCTGAGACGCGCGGGCCCCGGCGCCGTGCAGGGCCACACCCCGCGGAACGCCACCGGTCCGCCCGCGGCCCTCCCACGGCTACGCTCCGAACGATGGCCGACGAGAAGCTCCCCACCGGCAGGCTTCAGCGCCTCAGCCGCATCGGCCGGGCCGCCGCCCAGGTGGCGGTGAAGCAGGCGGGCACGAAGACGGCCAACCTCGTGCGCTCCTCGGAGCGGTCCGAGAAGGCGCTCGAGCGCCGCCACATCGAGACCGCGGAGCAGATCGTCCAGGTGCTCGGCGGCATGAAGGGCGCGGCGATGAAGGTCGGCCAGATGCTCTCGTTCATGGACCTCGGCCTGGTCCCCCAGGAGTACCGCGACGAGTTCCAGCGCAAGCTCGCGGAGCTGCGCGACGCGGCGCCGGCGGTCTCCTTCGAGCAGATGGAGAGGGTGATCGCCGAGGAGCTCGGCGAGCCGGTGGAGCGCGCGTTCGCCGAGTTCGAGCCGGAGCCGATCGCGGCGGCGTCGATCGGGCAGGTCTACCGCGCGCGGCTGCACGACGGCCGGCGCGTGGCCGTCAAGGTCCAGTACCCGGGCGTGGCCGACGCGGTGCGCGCGGACATGCAGAACCTCGGGATGCTGCTGCGGCTCGCCAAGCGGATCACGCCGCAGATGGACGTCAAGGCGGTCGGCGAGGAGATCCGCGAGCGGATCGTCGAGGAGCTCGACTACGAGCAGGAGGCGTCGAACCACCGCACGCTCGCGCGCATCTACCGGGGGCACCCCTTCATCCACGTCCCCGACGTGGTGACCGCGATGTCACGCGAGCGGATCATCGTCAGCGAGTACGTCGAGGGCGAGGGGTTCGACGTGATGCGCGCCGACTCCCAGGAGGAGCGCGACCGCATCGGGGAGATCGTCTACCGCTTCTACTTCGGCTCGATGTACCGCCACCGCCGCTTCTCCGGCGACCCCCACCCCGGGAACATGCTGCGGATGGCCGACGGGAAGATCGCCTTCCTCGACTTCGGCCTGTTCAAGGAGATCGACCAGCACACGGTGGACCTCGAGCTCGCGAGCGCGCGGGCGGTGACCGAGGGCGACGCGGCGGAGCTCCACCGCCTGTGGGCGGAGGGCGGCTTTTTGCCCGACCCGGCGCGGCTCGACCCCGAGGACCTGCTCGCCTACGTGCGCGACGCGACCTGGTGGTACACGGTGGACGCCGAGGCGCAGCTCGACCCCGACGTGGTCGCGCAGATCGCGATCGAGGTCGGGGACCCGCGCGGGCGGCACTTCCGCCGGATGCGGCACCAGAACGTGAGGCCCGAGCACCTGCTCGGCCGCCGGCTCGAGATGCTCACGCTGGGCGTGCTCGGCGAGCTGCGCGCCCGCACCAACTGGCACCGCATCGCGCGCGAGTGGGTGTACGGCGACGAGCCCGTGACCGAGCTCGGGAGGCTGGAGGCCGAGTTCTTCGCGAGCCGCGGCCTGCGCGGCGCGCGCGCCTAGGCGGAGCCCGGCGTCAGCGGGCGCTGGAACCAGCGCACGTCCCAGGTGCGCCCGAACTTGACGCCGACGCCGCGGAAGACGCCCACCTCGGTGAACCCGTGGGCGCGGTGCAGCGCCTCGCTCGCCGGGTTGGGCTGGGTGACTCCCGCGACCGCGAGCAGCACCGGGGCGCGCTCGAGCCGCGCGAGGAGCTCGCCGTAGAGCGCGTGGCCGACGCCGCGGCCACGGTGGTCGGCGTGCACGTACACCGAGGTCTCGCGCGTGGTGGCGTAGCCGCCCCGCTCCTTGTACGGGCCGCTCTTCGCGAACCCGACGACCTGCCCGCCCGTGAGCGCCACGAGCAGCTCGTTCCCCGCGTCCGGGTCGGTGGCGCGCAGGATCTCGTGCCAGCGCTCGAGCGAGGGCGGCTCCAGGTCAAGCGTCGCGGGGGTCTCGACCGCGGCCGCGTAGATGGCGGCGATCGCCTCCAGGTGCTCGGGCCGGGCGTCGGCGACGATCGTCGCGAGGGAGGTGGCTGTCACGAAAGATGAAGGTAGCCGGGCCGAGCGCGTTACTCGCAGGCCCCGCCGCCGGGCACCTCCCAACCGGCCCTCCCGACCGCCCCCCTCCCGACGTTCAGTCCTGGTGTTCGTTTTCCGACGACCAGGGCTGAATGTCCGCGGCCGCCAACCCAACGTTCAGCCCTGGTGTTCGTTTTCCGACGACGAGGGCTGAACGTTGCGGTCGCGGGGTGCCGCGGGGCTACTGGCGAGGGTCGGTCTCCGTGGGGTCTGGGGGCGGCTCGGCGGGCTCGTCGGCCGGCCGGTCGGCGGCGTCCTCGTCGGAGGCGCCGCAGAGGGCGAGCTCGCCGGCCGCCACCAGGGCGGCGAACCGGCGAACCGTCGCGGTTACCAACTCTCCCCCTGCTCCGTCCTCCGCTCGCGCTGCTCGTCCGCCGGGCCGTCGCCGTCCGGGTCGA
>PKER01000118.1 GCA_002919115.1 bacterium | reverse complement strand
CCGAGGCCCGGCCCATGAGCGCCACCGCGAGGCGGCGGTCCTGCTGGCGCGCGGCCGTCACCAGGCGCCGGGCGTTGCGGCCGTGCGCGCGGCCGGAAGAGTTCACGAACAGGCCCAGGAGCCGCTTGGTCTCCGGCCAGCGCTGCACCGCGTACTGCTCGTGCAGCTCGCGCGTGCACGCGGCGAGGCGCCACACCCAGGCCTGGGCCTGGTCGCGGCGGCCGATGCGCCGCTCGGCGAGCGCCTGCAGCAGCACCTTGGCGCCCGCGCGGCGCTCGTCGCGCGGCCAGGTCTGCACGATGTCGACGCAGTCGTCGAAGGCCTCGGGGTCGCGCAGCGCGGCGATCTCGGACATCGCCTTGAGCCGGAGCTGGTGGTTGCGGTTGCGCTGCACGCACGTGAGCAGGAAGCGGCGGCGCAGCTCCTTGGACTCGTCGTGCTGCATCATCGCCTTCGCCCGGCGCCACTGGCTCGCGGTCACGCGCGCGCCGGCGAGCGCCGCCCAGGCGTGCTGCTCGGAGTAGTTGAGGTTCTCGACGGCGATCCGCCAGAGCTCGCGCTCGAGCACCGCCAGGCGGCGGTCCGGATCGGCCGAGACCGGCACGACGCGGCGCTCGACGCGCACCTGCCGGCCGCGCCCGCGGCGCACCGGCCCGACGACGATCGCGCCGCCGCGGTAGACGTCGCGGTCGAGCAGCGAGTGGAGCGTGATGATCGTCTCGTCGTGCGTCGTCGCCGGGTGGACGAAGTCGATGACGATCCCGGCCTCCTTGCCGGGGGCGCGGCGGGTCACGCGGCCGACGCGCTGCTGGTAGATGCGCTTCGATGCGGTCGGCGCGAGGTGCATGCAGATCGTCGCCCGCGGCGAGTTCCAGCCCTCGGCGAGCAGCATCGCGTTGCAGAGCACGTCCACCTCGCCGCGGTCGAACGCCGCGAGGATCTCGGCCAGCTCGCGCTTCGGGGTCTCGCCCGACACCGCGTGCGCCTTGATGCCCACGTCCCGCAGCGCGGCCGCGACGTTCTTCGCGTGCTCCACGCCCGCCGTGTAGATGACGCCCGGGATCTTGCGGAAGCGCGACTTGTAGAGGTCGGCGATCGCCACGTTGAACGGGCCCTGGTCGAGGAGCTTGGCCAGCTCCTCCTGGTCGAAGTCCTGGTCGACCTCGCCGCGGCGCAGCGGCACCTTGGCGAGCGAGCGCACGCCGGGGCCGGGCGGGATGCGCAGGCAGCGCAGCGGCGCGATCACCCCGCGGCGCGCGGCCTGCGCGAGGTCGAAGCGCGAGGTCTGGGTGGGGAAGAGGTCGGCGACGTGGCGGGCGATGAGCGCGCCGGTCGCGGTCATCCCGATGAACACCGGGCCCGGCATCTGGCGGATGCAGGCGCTCGTCTTCTCGCCGAGCGCCGTGTGGGCCTCGTCGCAGATCACGATCGAGTACGCGTCGGAGACCCGGCCCGCGTTGCGCACGAACCACTGGTAGGTCTCGACGGTGACCGGCCCGTAGGGGAAGTCCTCGCCGTCGAGCAGCGGCGGCGAGAGCCGGTCCTTGTAGCCGCGGCTCGAGAGCTCGCCGATGAACTGGTCGACGAGGTTGCGGCGGTGGGTGAGGATCAGCACGCCGCCCGTCCGCGACGCCTCGACGAAGCCCACCGCGGCGACGGTCTTGCCGGCGCCGGTCGCGTGCTCGAACCAGAAGCGCCGACTGGCGCCGGGGTCGTCGAGCGCGGCCTGGTCGACCTGTTCCTCGTCCTCGTCGACCCAGTCCTGGGGCTCCTCGTCGGGCTCGAGCTCGTCGGGCTCGAGCTCGCCAGACCCGTTCGGGGACGCCCCGTTCGCGGAGGCCGCCCCGTTCGCCGACTCGGCCCCGCCGTTGCTGCGCTCCGCGTCGGCCGCGTCGCTCTCCTCGATCTCGGCGATCAGCGCGGCGAGCGTGCCGGAGAGCGCGTCGACCTGGTGGTCGTTCAGCGTGGTGCCGTCGCGCAGGGTGGGCGGCTCCTCGGCGAGCAGCCGCTCGAGGCCCAAGACCAGCGAGAAGTTGCGGCGCCACTCGGTCGAGGGGTACTCGCGGCCCTCCTCGATCTCGGCGAGCGCAGCCTCGAACGCGAGGCGGCGGGCGCTGCCCGGCTGCAGGTCGTCGAAGGTCTCGCCTTCGAGCAGCACGGGCTCGCGCGTGAACGCCTCGACGCGCTCGAGATCGGCTTGGCTCGGCTTGCGTGCCGCCGCAGCGGCAACGTCGGTGGTCTTGGCCATAGGAAGGCGTTTCGTGAGGGCCTGCGGCACGCGAAGGGGCGAGACACAGGCGGGGTAAGCTCGTGGGCGACAACCGGCGCGGCTTTCCCCTCCGCCTGACCGGTGTCCCCAGGGAGTTCCGACTTCGGAACGTGACCACAAGGTACCACCCGGAATCGGCGGATGAGCTCCGACACGGACAAAAGCGCTTGGCGACGCGGCGGGCTGTGGCTCGCGCTCGGCACGATCGCGACGGTCGCGCTGATCGTCGTCGGGCTCGCGACGCTCGGCGGCGAGGGCGGCGCGAGCGACGACGGCGCGGGCTACCCGGACTCTCGGCTTACGCTCGAGGAGGCGACCGCGCCGCTCGAGGGCGCGCCCCCCGAGCTCGCCTCCCTGCGGGCCGAGGCCAACCGGATCCTGACCGGCGGCAAGCGCGCGCTGCAGGGCCGGCTCGCGGAGCTCGAGGGCACGCCGGTCGTGATCAACAAGTGGGCGTCGTGGTGCGGGCCGTGCATCGTCGAGTTCCCGCACTTCCAGGAGGCGGCGATGGAGCTCGGCGACGAGGTCGCGTTCCTCGGGCTCAACCTCCAGGACAACCGCGAGCAGGCCGAGCGGTTCCTCGAGCGCCTGCCGGTCCCCTACCCGAGCTACGAGGACCCCGACGGGTCGCTGTCGGCGTCCGTGAAGGCCGACCGCGGCGCGCCGAACACCGTCTTCATCGACGCCGAGGGCGAGATCGTCCACACGCGCTACGGCCCCTACGACTCCACGCAGGAGCTCCTCGACGACATCGACCGCTACGCGCGGTGAGCGGGCGGACCCCTTCCGCCTTGTCACAATCAGCCCTATGGAGGCCGTGATCCGCAGGACCGGCAACCTGCTCTGGCGGATCGTGCGCTGGCCGCTCGCGATCGCCGGCGTGCTCTTCTTCGGCGCGGGCGTCCCCTACGTGTGGGTGTGGGTCGGCTCGCAGCTTCAGGGCGGGACGGCGCCCTCGTTCACGGGCCTGGGCGTCGCGCTGTTCGGGATCATCATCTCGTACGCGCTGATGGCGTTCCTGCTCGCCTGGATCAAGGCCTGGGTCACGCACGACGCCGGCAGGCCGGTGCGCTACGACTGGAACCGCAGCCTCTCGGCCGAGCGCAAGCGGCCGCCCAAGACGCACCCGATCGAGGACATCGTGATCACGGCGACGATCCTCGTCGGGATCGTCTGCACGGTCTGGTTCTTCCTCTGGGGCAGCCCCGGCGTGCCCACGACCCCCTGAGCCGGGGCGCCGCGGATAGGGTGGAGGCGTGCTTCGCTCGGCCCGGCTCATCGGCGCGCTGATCGCCCTCGTCGCAGGCGCGCTCATGCTCGCGATCCCCGCGAGCGGCCAGGAGGGGGAGCGGCTCGCCGTCTCGATCGAGCTCACGGGCTCGATCGACCCGGCCACCGAGCGCTGGATGTCGAACGCGCTCGAGGACGCAGCCGACGACGGCGCCGCGCTCGTGATCGTGCGCCTCGACACCCCGGGCGGCCTGGACACCGCGATGCGCGCGATCGTGCAGGACATCATCGCCGCGCCCATGCCGGTGGTCGTCTACGTCTCGCCGGACGGCGCCCGCGCCGCCTCGGCGGGGCTGTTCGTCACGCAGGCGGGCGACGTGGCGGCGATGGCGCCGCAGACCAACATCGGCTCGGCCTCGCCGATCACGATCGGCGGCGACGACGTGGGCGAGGTGCTCGGCCGCAAGGTCGAGAACGACGCGGCCGCCTACGTGCGCGCGCTGGCCGAGGAGCACGGCCGCGACGCCGAGCTCGCCGAGGAGATGGTCCGCGAGGCGACCAACGTGACCGCGCAGGAGGCGCTCGACGCGGGCCTCGTCGACGTCGTCGCGCGCTCGCAGGAGGAGCTGCTCTCGGAGCTCGACGGCTTCCGCGTCCAGGGCCCGAAGGCGGGCACGCTCGACACCGACGGCTTGCGGGTCGAGGAGCGCGACATGCCTCTGCAGTACGACATCCTGCAGCTCCTCGTCAACCCCAACATCGCCTACCTGCTGCTGATCGCCGGCGTGCTCGGGCTCGCCATCGAGCTGCTCAGCCCCGGCCTGATCTTCCCCGGTTCGATCGGGCTGGTGTCGTTCGTGCTCGGCCTCTACGGCACCGCCCAGCTCCCCGTCACCGCCGCGGGCATCCTGCTGCTCGTCCTGGGCGTGGGGATGATCATCGCCGAAGCCCACCTGCCCACCTCGGGGGTCCTGGGCGCCCTGGGGGTGGTCGCGCTCGCGGTCGCGGGGCTCCTGCTCTTCGACACCGACTCCGAGGGCTTCGGGATCTCGATCCCGCTCGTGCTCGGCATCGCGATCTTCTTCGGCGGCGGCCTCGCGATCGTCGTCTCGAAGGTCGTGGAGGCGCGCCGCAACCCGGTCTACACCGGCCATGAGGAGCTCGTCGGCAGGGAGGGGGTGGTGCGCGTCGCGCTCGACCCGGTCGGCCAGGCCTTCGTCGAGGGGGCGCTCTGGCGGGCCGAGCTCACCGACCCGGACCTCGCGCCCGTCGCGACCGGCGTTAGAGTGCGCGTCGAGTCCGTCGACGGGCTCACGCTGATGGTCCGACGGATGGCCGACGACGAGGAAGCCGCCACCCAACCCCGCGAAGGAGAGACTTGATGGACGCCGCACTCGCCGTGATCGCGATCGTCGCGATCCTCATCCTGATCATCCTGGCCTCCGCGGTCCGGGTGCTCCGCGAGTACGAGCGCGGGGTGATCTTCCGCCTGGGTCGCCTGATCGCGCAGAAGGGGCCGGGGCTGATCCTGCTGATCCCGATCATCGACCAGATGGTCCGCGTCGACCTGCGCACGGTCACGCTGAACGTGCCGCCGCAGGAGATCATCACCAAGGACAACGTGACGGTCCGGGTGAACGCGGTCGCCTACTTCCGCGTGATCGACCCGAACCGCGCGATCACCGAGGTCGAGAACTACCTGCTCGCGACCTCCCAGATCTCGCAGACGACGCTGCGCTCCGTGCTCGGCAAGGCCGAGCTCGACTCGCTGCTCGCCGAGCGCGAGCGCCTCAACGTCGAGCTGCAGCAGATCATCGACGAGCAGACCGAGCCCTGGGGCGTCAAGGTCACGACGGTCGAGGTCAAGGACGTCGAGATCCCGGCCGAGATGCAGCGCGCGATCGCGCGCCAGGCGGAGGCCGAGCGCGAGCGGCGCGCCAAGATCATCGCCGCGGACGGCGAGTTCCAGGCGGCCGAGAAGCTCTCGCAGGCGGCCGACATCATCAGCCAGAACCCGGCGACGCTCCAGCTCCGCTACCTGCAGACGCTGCTCGAGCTGGGCGTGAACCAGAACACGACCGTGGTCTTCCCGCTGCCGATCGACCTGCTCAAGCCGCTGGTCGAGCTGGGCGCGAAGCCGACCGTCCCGCCGCCGTCGAACTGAATCGCAGGCGCCGACAAGCGAGCGCAGCGTCCGCGTGAGCGCGCCTGAGATCCGGATCGACCAGCTCACGGGGCTGCGGGTCGTGCTCGCGCCCGGCCGCGCCGAGCGCCCCGAGGCGTTCTCGCCGCCGCGCGCCGAGTCGAAGCCGGACGCCGCCGAGCGCTGCC